>JBIIKC010000076.1:0-6225 GCA_044233375.1 Ilumatobacteraceae bacterium | reverse complement strand
CTGCACACATCAGGGCCGGTACAGGCGCAAGTTGTTCGTCGAAATGGTCCGGCATCGTGAGGCTCGAGTAGCCATTGGCCTCCGCGCGGCGGGCGAGGTCGGTCCATTCTTGGCGTGAACGAGCCTGTGAGGCTTGGATACCGAAGCGGAAAGGGCGAAGTGGGGTGGTCACACATGTGACGGTACTCCGCGGAGGTGACATCGACCCGACCGGATCGGGAACTACGGTTGAGGCGTTGTGCGATTGATCACCTGGTGGATGCGGCTGAGCATCGTCATCGTGGCGGGGGCTCTCGTGGTCAGTGCTCTCGTCGTGTCCGTCGCTCCTCGTCTGTGGAACGCGGCCAATGCTCACGACCAGGACCCGATCACCCTGCCCGAATGGGGCGGCATCGCCCAACGAAGCTATGTCTACGACGCGAAGGGCAACGAGATCGCGGCCTACGAACTGGAGAACAGTCAGCCGGTGTCGTTGTCGCAGATTCCCCAGGGCGTGATCGATGCGATCCTGGCGGTCGAAGATCGGGAGTTCTATCGACACAAGGGTGTCAATGTTCGGGGTCTGTTCCGTGCAACGTTGTCCAACTTCGAAGGTGGAGCTCGTCAGGGAGCGTCGACGATCACTCAACAGGTCGTGAAGATCGAATACCTGGGAGGGCTCGAGAGGGACGGTCGCTACAAGTTGCTGCAGATCGTCTACGCCCTACGGCTGGAAAAGGAGCGCACGAAGGAGGAAATCCTCGAGCGTTACTTGAACACGATCTTTCTCGGCAACAACACCTATGGAATTCAGGCAGCTGCCGAGGTCTACTTCGGGAAACGCGTCGAGGACTTGACGCTCGTCGAAGGAACGTTTCTTGCAGGTCTGATTCAGGCGCCATCGAGCTATGACCCAATTCGCAAGCCTGAACAGAGCAAACGGCGCTTCACTCAAGTCCTCGATTCAGTCGTCGAAGTCGGGCTGATGGAACGCGACGAAGCGGACGTGATCTCGTCCTGTCTGCAGCCGTTCGAGACAGAAGAACAACGGACTCGTTGTGAAGGAAGTTGGCAGATCCCAGAGATCGTGCGCAGCATTCCGGAAAAGACGATTTTGCGGACTCACTTCAGTGAGGAAGTGAAGTCGTATCTGTTGAACCGCAGCAACCTTCTCGGCGAGTCGTACCGTGAGCGTTACAACCGGCTGTTCCGCGGTGGTCTGCGTATCCACACGACTCTCGATCCGGATGTTCAGCGTGCGGCCGAAGCGGCAAAGACCGAAAAGCTGCCACAGAACTTGGCCGGTATCGAAGCTGCGGTTGTCACAGTGGACAGTCGAACAGGTGCAGTACGCGCCATGGTCGGAGGTCGACCTTTCGTTCCCGGGCGCAACGAAGTGAACCTGGCTCTGGCCACTCGCCAAACGGGTTCGAGTATCAAGATCTTCATTCTCGCTGCGGCGGTCCAAGCCGGTGTTCAGAACAACGATCTGATCGACGGCACCTTGCCGTGCACCTTCCCGAACCCGGACGATCCGACCAATCCGTTCGAGATCGGCCAAGGTGTCAGTCGGGGAGTCAGCACGCTCGAGGAGATGACCTGGTTCTCCATCAACTGTGCCTATGCCCGACTGTCGCAGGCCGTCGGTCTCGACCGAGTAGTCGACACCACCTACCGAATGGCCTCGAGTGAATATCTCCGGCCGGCGGCGGTCGAGACGACTCGTGAGCCGATTCGCCCGTACGCATCGTTTGCAACTGGGGCGAATGAGATGAGCCCACTCGACATGGCGTCGGGTGCGCAGACCTTGGCCAACGGTGGCGTGCACATGGAGCCCTACCTCGTGGAGCGCATCGAGGATCCCCAAGGCATCGTGTATCAGCACGAGAATTCGGGCACTGTTGTGTTCACGCCCGATGTTGCGAATCGCATCACGTCGATCTTGAAGGGTGTGATGACGAGCGGTACGGCTCGCCGTTCAGCGCTGACAGGACGAGAGTCCGCTGGAAAGACAGGAACGCAGGACAACAATACGAACGCTTGGTTCGTTGGCTACACGCCTGAATTGACCACGGCGGTATGGGTTGGTCATCCGGATCTGTATCTGCCGATGAACAACATTCCTGAATTCGTTGCAGCCGGAGTGCGGCGAGTTCAAGGTGGAACTTTCCCTGCTGCCATTTGGAAAGCCACGATGGATTCAGCGTTGTTCGGAGTTCCTCCAAGTCGATTCGCGGCGCCGGCAACGAATTTGCGTGAGCCCTTTCAGATCTTCCTTCCTGGGGTCGACTGTCTTGCCTATGCAACCCCGCAAAGTTCTCTCGACTCTTTGCTCGACAGGTTCTCGACGACATCGACGACCCAGGCAGACGACCTCGAAACCCCCGAAACGACTGCATTCACAGCACCTGTGACACCTGCATCGGGGTATGGAACCGTGGCCAACCCTCCGCCAGATGTTGCTCGGATCACGACAACGGTGCCTCGCGGAATGATCGACCCCATCTGGCCGGTGCCGACTGTCGATCCCATCGAATACGCAGTCGTCCCCTGTCGGCCAGTGCCGTAGCGTCGTGGATGTGGACGAGACGGATCGGGAGCCCTCATGGATCTGAAGGCCATGTTCGACCTGCAACAGGTCGACATTTTGATCGACCAGGCTCGACATGCGCTCGACCATCTTGCAGAGCGGACTGCTCACGGCAATCGTCAGCAAGAGTTGGCGAGTCTTCGTTCGCAAAGAGATGACATTCGACGAGAACAGCAGGCTCAGGAATCGGAATTGGCTTCCATCGAGTCAGCCAGTACTGAAGTCGACAAACACCGGGGACGGCTGGAAGCTCAACTGAAGACCGTGATCGCTTCGCGCGAGGCCGAAGCGCTCCAGCACGAAATCGCGACGTTGACTCTCAAGCGAAGTGATCTGGACGATCGGGGCATCGAGCTTCTCGAGGCGGCCGGTCATGCCGAAGAACGCCTGATCCAGCTCCTGCATCTCGAAAAGGAAGCAATGGAAGCAGAAGGAGTTGCTCGAGCCGATCTCGAGCGAGCGATGTCGATCATGGATGGGGAGATCGAACGCCTTCAGCGACGCCGCAGTGAGGCGACTTCGATCATGACCCCAGCTGATCTCGAAGAATACGACAAACGCAGGAAGTCGTTCGGGGGAATCGCTGTCGCGGAGATCAAGCATGGCGTGTGCGGAGGCTGTCACATGGACATCTCGATCTCGGAATTCGACACCATCAAGCGCTTGCCACCCGATGCGATTGCGGAGTGTCCGAACTGCAATCGGCTCTTGGTGCGTTGACCGTGTTCCTGTGGTTCATCGGAACAGCGGTTCTGGCCGTCTGGTCAGTCTTTCGAGATCCTCGGTTCGACTATCGGTTCTTGATCGCTGGAGTTCTGCTGCCCGATGTGATCGACGGAATTTGGGGCGGCGCCCGTGGTTTTCATTCCGTCACGATGAGCGTCGCAATGTTGTTTCTCGTCATGCTCACCACGATCGGCCGCAAGTTGTGGCGTAAACGACTCTTGGCTGTACCAATCGGCATGTTCGTACACCTCATCGTCGACGGTGCGTTCGACGACACGAAAGTGTTCTGGTGGCCGGTCACGGGGCTGTCGTTCGCAGACAGCCGGCTGCCCGTCGTGGAGCGGGGAATGTTCAACGTGCTGCTCGAGTTCGCAGGTCTTGCCCTCTGTTTGTACGCCGTTCGCCGGTTCGGTCTGCGCGATGCAGAGCGCCGCCGAACCTTTCTGCGAGAAGGGTGGCTCACGGCGTGACGTCAGGGCAACTCATCATCGTGCGTCACGGTCGCACTGCGTACAACGCACAAGGCCGCCTCCAGGGTCGCACGGACAACCCACTCGATGACGTCGGTGAGGAGCAGGCAACTCGCGTCGCACGCCATCTGAAAGCATCAGTGGGTGCCGATTCTCTCGTGATGTGCAGCCCACTGGTGAGGGCGCGGCAGACGGCGCAGGCAATTGCTGATGAACTGGAACTCGAGGTGTCCATTGACGAGCGCTGGATCGAAATCGACTACGGCGCCCTCGAAGGCGTTCGTCAGATCGATGTTCCGGGAGACATCTGGTCCGAATGGCGCCAGGACCCTTCGTTCGCTCCCGAACTAGGGGAGTCACTGGTATCGGTGCAGGAGCGAGTCGCATCTGCGTGTGATGAATTGATGGAGCGACTCGAGGGGCGCACAGCGGTGATCGTCACCCATGTGTCACCGATCAAATCCTCGATTGCGTGGGCACTTGGGGTCGACGTTGGGGTCGGGTGGAGAACGCAACTCGACACTGCTTCGGTGACGCGAATCGCCCTCACGCCGAGGGGCCCAGTACTGCGAACTTTCAACGAGATTGCTCCCTGACCGATCCGACTCGCCCAGTCTTCGACTCCACGTCAGACGGGTCGAAGACGAGAGGACTTGGCTAACATCTGTGGGTCCCGAAGTGCTTGCCGGAAACAAGGGAGCGCTTCTCGAGAACGGAGAGTTCCATGCCCGAAGCAGTCATCGTCGCCACATCCCGCAGCCCGATTGGTCGAGCCAACAAGGGTTCGTTGACCACGCTGCGCACCGACGACATGGCAGCGCAGATCGTGCGCGCGCTCATGGCAAAAGTGCCTCAGGTCAAGGGCTCCGACGTCGAGGACTTGATCATGGGAGTCGGTCAGCCTGCTGGTGAGGCCGGGTTCAATCTCGGTCGCATCGTGGCTCTGCTCGCGGGTATTCCGGAGGCTCCTGGCGTCGTCGTCAACCGCTACTGCTCTTCGAGTTTGCAGACCATTCGCATGGCTGCTCACGCCATCAAGGCAGGTGAAGGGGATTGCTTCATCGCAGCCGGCGTCGAAGCTGTGAGCCGGTACGCATCCGGTGCGTCCGATACCGCACCCAACTCGATCTTCTCTGAACCTGGTCAGCGGTCGCAGTTGCGAGCCGGCGGAGGTCAGCCGACGTGGACTGCAGCCACCGGTTTGCCGGATGCATACATCGCCATGGGACAGACGGCCGAGAACGTGCGCGAGATCGAGGGCGTCACGCGTGAAGAGATGGATCAGTTCGCGAAGCTCAGCCAAGATCGCGCAAGTGCGAATGTGGCCAACGGCTTCTTCGAAGCCGAGATCACACCCTTGACGCTTCCCGATGGGACGGTCGTGACGAAAGACGACTGCCCGCGCGAGGGCACAACGCTGGAGGGCCTTGGCTCTCTCAAGCCGGCATTTCGCCCCGACGGACAGATCACTGCCGGAAATGCGTGCCCGCTGAACGATGGCGCGGCAGCAGTGATGGTGATGAGCGACACCAAGGCCAAGCAACTCGGCATCACCCCGTTGGCACGAGTCGTGTCGAGCGGTGTGTCCGCTCTCGACCCGGAGATCATGGGTCTCGGACCCATCGAGGCGAGTCGGCAGGCTCTGAAGCGTGCTGGCATGACGATCGACGATGTCGATCTCGTCGAGATCAACGAAGCGTTCGCCGCCCAGGTGATTCCGTCTGCGAAGCACCTCGGAGTTTCTTGGGACAAGTTGAACGTTCACGGAGGCGCAATCGCTCTCGGTCACCCCTTCGGCATGACGGGTGCACGCATCATGACGACGTTGATCCACGGTCTGCAGGAGACGAACAAGACCGTCGGTCTCGAGACAATGTGTGTCGGTGGTGGCCAAGGTTTGGCCATGATCATCGAACGCCTCAGCTGAGAGAAGCCTCGGGCCTGTCGAGGTCACGAGCGAGGACACGGGCGACCGTTCCCAGAATGACGACGCTGACACCCGCGATCGTGAACAGGGCAGGTGCTGAGAGATGGCCGTAGCCCCACGTCGCGAGCATCGCTACGACAGCAGCCACGAGTTGATTGCACGCGCCGGCGAGTCCTTGAGCAGCTCCGGAGCGACCTGGTGGAGCGCCGCGGGCGAGGAGGCCCTGAGCTGCTGGTGCCCCACCTGCCTGTGCACATGATTCGATGACACCAATGGTGATCGGCAGGAATGGGGACGTGAAAACTCCATAGAGCGCAGTGAGCGGAGCGACGATGATGACCGCTGTGAAGGCGATCCCGACTTGGCCGCGGCGATCTGCGAGTCTGCCGCCCGCTCGTGACAGCAATACGAACGGAATTGCATAGACAGCAAGACTGACACCGACGAGAGTGTCGCTCCCTCCGAGATCGGTGAGGAATCGGTCCCACAGGCTGTCGTAAAGACCGACGGGGAGTGCAAGTGAGACGAGAAAC
>JBIIKC010000075.1:0-6257 GCA_044233375.1 Ilumatobacteraceae bacterium | reverse complement strand
TGTTCGTGACTGCCGTTAACGTGACCACGTGACGATCGATCCGAACATGATTGCAATCATCGGCGGAGGAAACATGGGCACGGCTCTTGCTCAGGGTCTGCTCGAAGCGGGCATCGTGTCTGCAGCCGATCTGGTCATCGTCGAACTGAACGCCGATCGACGCGAGCGTCTCGCAGAGCTGTTACCCGGAACTGTCATTGTCGACTCGGTTCAGCCTTGTGGCGCAGCTGTCATTGCCGTCAAACCACCCGATGCGCGAGCGGCTGCGTCGGCAGCTGTCGCTGCAGGAGCCAAGCGCATCGTGTCGATCGCAGCCGGAGTGACGGTTTCCGCCCTCGAAGCGGCGTGTGGTCCGGGAGTCGCAGTCATTCGTTCGATGCCGAATACGCCCACACTCGTGGGCGAGGGAGTCACGGCGATTGCGGCAGGTTCATCGGCAACCGATGACGATCTCGTCTGGGCCGAGAAGGTTCTCGGAGCAGTTGGCCTCGTGGTCCGCGTCCCCGAGGACAAGATCGACGCCATCACCGGTGTCACGGGAAGTGGCCCGGCATATCTGTTCTTGATCGCTGAGGCTTTGATCGATGCAGCCGAGGCAGTCGGCCTCGACAGGTCGCAAGCCGATGTTCTGGTCCGCCAGTTGTTCGTCGGCTCGGCGGCATTGCTCGCACGTGGTGACGACCCTGCTCAATTGCGGGCAAGTGTCACCTCGCCTGGGGGAACCACCGCCGCTGGAATCGCAGCACTCGAGGCGGCGTCGGTTCGCGAAGGGATTCGGGCTGCAGTTGAAGCAGCCACTGCCCGCAGCCGGGAACTCGGCCAGCAGAAATAGTCAGTGTCTCTGTCACGAGAACCGCACTGTGAGGTGCGTTCTCTGCACTCTGCAAGAGGATTTTTTCTGCCGTGACACTTTTCATTTCGCGCTCGACCTGTCTAGTGTGAGTCGCAGGTCACATGACCTCTGGCTGATCTTCAGCTTGGGTACGCGCCTCACAAGGCAGCGACTGAGGGCCGGTGCCATCGGGGGGTTGGCACCGGCCCTTGTACGTCCGGAGTGAAATTGCGACTGAAGATGCGCCAGTCGTCGTGCCCGAAGAATTGTTCGCACTTCGTCGAGCACAGGCGAACTCGGTCGATCACTGACACACTGATCGACGTGGAACACGAGACAAGGACACACCTCAGCGACGGATCGACACGACCTGGTCACAGCACCGTGACCTTCCTGTCCGATCTCGGTTCTTCGAGCGAGCATGTCGGCGTCGTCAAAGCCATCCTGCGCGAACTCGCACCCGATGTCGCAGTGATCGATCTCGTGCACGATCTGCCACCGTTCGACGTGCGGGCGGCATCACTGTCGCTCGCACGAGCTGTTGCATACCTGAACGCTGGCGTGATCATCGTTGCGATCGACCCGGGAGCCGGCGGTGATCGACGACTCATCGGAGTCGAAGTCGGCGAAGGCGCGGGAGTCTTCCTCGGTCCGGACAATGGCGTGCTCGCCCCAGCAGTTGCGATCATCGGAGGGGCGGGTCGTGCGGTGGTTCTCGATGACGAGAAGTTCCACCAGGATGCCCCCGGAGCGACGTTCGCAGTGCGCGACGTGTTGGCGCCGGTAGCCGCAGCGCTGTGCAACGGCGCAGACCTGTTCGAAGTGGGCACTCCGATCGATGTCGACACGCTCATGCCTGGGGTCATCCCGATCCACCGCGAGGAGAACGGTGCGATCGTCAGCGAGGTGATCTGGGTGGATCGCTTCGGAAATTGTCAGCTCAACATCAGCCGTGACGACCTCGAGCAGGTGTGGGGGGTCGCTGTCGACCGGGTGCGTGTGACACTCGCGGGTAGGTCCGGAGAGAGAACCTCGGAAAATGCCACAGGGAGCATCGTGCGCAACGTTCGGATCTCGAGCAGTTTCGCAGAACTCGGGCAGGGTGTTCTCGGGCTCGTCGTCGATTCGGCGGGCTTGCTGTGTCTGGCTGTTGACAGGGGATCGGCGAGTTCCGACCTCGGCATCGGAGAGGGTGAACAAGTCTTCCTGTCACGTGCCGGTGACGGCATGGTCGATGACGTCGGTTCGGAGCGAACCACTTCCTCGGGTACCACCACTTCGGTTGCGCCACCGACTGCCCGACGGTGACCTCGACAATCTGGCTTGCTGGCGATCTGGACTAGGGTGACCTCGTGCGACCAGCGACAACCCTGACGATGGCCCTCTTGTTGGCGGCGATCTTCATTGCAGGAATCGTGTCGTTGCTGCGTCTGTAACACCGGGGGTCTCGACATGAATCTGGCTTCGATTGTCGATCCGCACGATGCGGATGCGACAGCCATCATCAGCAGGGGACGCTCCACGTCGTACGGCGAACTGCGGCATCAGATCGAGGCATTTCGCGGGTCGTTGATGCAAATGGAGATCAAGCCCGGTGACCGTGTGGCGATGATGTGTGGAAACGGACGTTGGTTCGTCGTTGCATACCTGGCGACGGTGGGCATGGGAGCGATTGCAGTCCCGCTGAACCCACTCAGCCCAACCCCGGAACTCGAAGGCGAACTGGAAGCAGTCGACCCGATTGCAGTCCTCGTCGAGGCATCAGGTGTGCCGTCGTTCTCCCGAGTCGATCGAAGCAAACTCGTCTCGTTGCGGCAGATCATCATCACCGATGAGAACAGCGCAGATGCAGTGCGCAATCCGGGTCTTGGTCGAGAGGTTCTGAACCACGACAAGTCCGTGCACGAGGCCACGATCCATTCATTCGACGATCTCCTCCAGGGTCCACCGACGAAATGGGTGAGCCTCCCTGATCACACGCCAGCCGTGCTGATGTTCACGAGTGGAACTGCCGGATCACCGCGGGCTGCGATTTTGTCGCACGGCAACCTGCTCGAGAACATCTGTCAGAACAACTCGACGTCGGACAAGATCCGATCCGACGACGTCGTCTTCGGCGTCCTTCCGATGTTCCACATCTTCGGCCTCAATGTTGTCCTCGGGATGTCGCTCATGGCTGGGGCTTGCGTGGTGCTCGTCCAAAGGTTCGATCCGGTGACAGCAGTCGAAACGATTGCGGAGCGCAAGGTCACGGTCATGCCGGGTGCTCCACCGGTCTGGATTGCGTTGTCTCTGATGGAGGATGTCGATCCTGCGAACTTCTCGACCATTCGCATAGCGCTCACTGGAGCCGCACGTATGCCCGATGACGCAGCAGAGCGAATGCAGCGCAAGTTCGGCGTTGTGTTGCGTGAGGGATACGGCTTGACCGAAGCAGCCCCAGTGGTGACGAGTTCAGTGGGAATCGAAGTGAAGCGTGGCTCGGTCGGCCGAGCGCTCGATGGGGTCGAAGTTCGCGTCGTCGACGAGAACGCGGAGGATGTTCCTGTCGGTGACAGTGGCGAAGTCTGGGTACGCGGAGC
Organism: Ilumatobacteraceae bacterium; assembly: GCA_044233375.1. Classification (GTDB taxonomy): domain Bacteria; phylum Actinomycetota; class Acidimicrobiia; order Acidimicrobiales; family Ilumatobacteraceae; genus Casp-actino8. Next base: position 2,843 of record JBIIKC010000075.1, on the reverse strand, counting down.
CAATGTGTTCGAGGGATATTGGAAGGATGCCGAGGCGACGGCACGTGTCCTCGACGGTGATGGCTGGTTGCACACCGGCGACATCGCAATGGTCGATGACGACGGCTATCTCTACCTCGTCGATCGCGCGAAGGACTTGATCATTGTCTCGGGTTTCAACGTCTACCCGGCAGAAGTCGAAGAGGTGTTGCTGCGACATCCAGCAGTCGCCGAAGCTGGCGTCGTCGGGGTGGCTCACCCTCACACAGGTGAAGCTGTGCGCGCGTACGTGGTTCTCCGCCCAGGAGCCGAAGCCGACGAAGATGCGCTCATCGATCACTGCCACGACCACATCGCGCGTTACAAGTGTCCGAGCAAGGTTCTCGTCGTGGACGAACTACCGCGCAACGTCTCGGGCAAGTTGCTGCGTCGGGCTCTGTGACCGGCGAGTTGACGCAACGAGGAATCCGGCAAAGAGAATCACGACTCCGAAGAGGAGTGTGACGATGAATGCTCGGGTCTCGCCGAGTCGACCGGCGAGGCTTCCGCTCAACGACAGCACGATCGTGCCGAGGGCGATCAGTGCATTACCGCCTGCATTGCGACGCGGATCGACGATCGTCCGTTGGTGAACTCCGACTGAAGGTGTTCGGTGTCTCATCACACGCCACAGTGACCACAAGGCTCCTGCGAAGATCACGAATGCGGCAACTCCCGAGCCGACAGCAGCAAACACGCGTGGTGCGACGCCGAAGAGGTCACTTCCCTTCGGGAGTTCATCAGGAAGCAGTTCGACGTCCTTGGTCGGAGCGATCAAGACGACTCCGGCGGCCGCGCCCGACAGGCCGATCAGCCAGGATCGAGTCACATCGCCGACGCGTTGTCCGAAGAGCAGATAGATCGAACCGAGTGCGAGCCATGGCACGTTCAGAACAGCACCCATCAAGAAGAAGACACGAAACGATGCAAGGCTCCAACCGCGAGCCTGCGCCCACCACAAGGCCGCCGATCCGAGAGCGAAAAGCACCAGCGAGACCGTCCAAGCTCCGTCGTGCGGGCGACGACGTTGCAGCCAGCGGTCACCCGTTGACATGGCAAAGGCACACGCAACGAGTGTCGCTGCGGCAGCGAGTGCGGCGTTCAACGTCACGGTTCGAGATTAGAGCCAACGGGGTTCATCCGTGCTCACAGTCTTCGACGAGTTCGATCCGTCTTCGTGACGGTGACGAATGACCGCACGAGGACGACACAAGTTTGCAGCGTGACATCAGTGCTTCGAAGGGTGCACCGTATGTTGGAGACATGGCTGAGCGATCACGTCGTCGAGTTCCTGAAGCCACAGTCGAGCGACTGCCGCTCTATCTGCGGTGTCTCACATCCTTGGACGACTCGGGTGTCAACCAAGTGTCATCGGATCAGATCGCGGACTTGGCTGGAGTGAATGCGGCCAAGGTGCGCAAGGATTTGAGTTTCCTCGGTACCTACGGCACGCGCGGAGTCGGGTACGACGTGTCGTATCTCGTCTACCAGATTCGTCAGGAACTCGGTCTCAACCATGAATGGCCCGTCGTCATCGTCGGTGCCGGGAATCTTGGGCAGGCGCTGTCTGCGCACGAGGGATTCGGTCAGAAGGGTTTTCCTGTCGCCGGCATCGTGGACATCGACTCGTCGAAGATAGGTGCAGTGATCGGCGGAGTCCGTGTACGCCACATCGATGAACTTCCCAAGATCGTCGCTGCGAAGAACGTAGCCATAGGTGTCATTGCAGTCCCGGCGGAGGCTGCCCAGGATGCGGCCGATCGCCTCGTGCGATCCGGTGTCACGAGCATCCTCATGTTCGCGCCGATCGTGCTCGATGTACCGGCAGGAATTGCTGTTCGCCCTGTCGATTTGTCGAGTGAACTGCAGATCCTCAGTTATCACGAGCAGAAGCGTGCAGCCTCTGGAGTGACGGCGGCCCGACGATCGGCACCTGCAACTGCATGAGCGGTGTGATCACGTGATCGGTGTGGGCTCGAGGATCTGCTCGGTCGCATGTGCTGCGACCCCGTACGCTCTCGTTTCGTGAGTCAGTTCTTCACTTGGAGGTATTGGGCAGCTGTCGGAGGTGTCATCGCACTCTTCCTCGTCTTGTTGGCTTTTCAAGACGATGGAGGTCCCGCCGAAGTGGTGATCGATGCGAACAGCCGTCGAATCGATCTCATCGCCCGCACGTCCACGGTGCGATCAGACGGCGCGTGGTCGGTGTCGGGTGGATTCTCTCGAGGAAACGCAACAGTTGTGCTTCAGAACGGACGACTGTTGATCATTGCGGACGGAACTCTCGGCCAGTCGACGTGTCTCGTTCCCGAGACTCCTGATTCATGCGTCCTTCTCGCCGACACGCTCGGCGATGGGATCATTTGGTTCGCTCTCGTTCCCGCACCCGCAGTCGATTCGACCGAGTTCGAGTTGCCAGCAATCGACGCTCTGCTCGAGGGTGTCACTTATGCACGACTCACCAATGGGTGGGAAGTGCCGCTGCTCGATCGGGTCTCTCGGCGGTGTGACGAGGAGACTGCGAACTTGACTGCGTTCGTCGAGCAGTTCCGCAACGATCACGTGACGATCGTGGATCTGGAGAAGTCCCAGATCTCCGCTGTGCGCTGCAACTGAGCGATCTCACAGGGGCTCATCGGGGGAGACCCCGAGGAATCTCTGGCCCTCTCGGATCACTCAGGCGTTGGGAGCAAGTCGGACGATTGCAGCCGCTGCCTTGTAGGCAGCTTCAGCCGGGCCGATCTCATCGGGTCGCAGCAGGTTGGCCATGATGCGCAACACCCACTCCATCAGCGTGCGGCTCTGCATGCCGACTCGGGAGAGCT
>JBIIKC010000263.1:0-2966 GCA_044233375.1 Ilumatobacteraceae bacterium | reverse complement strand
GACGTGTTGCTGACATTCCAGCTTGCTAAGAGGTGGAGTTGGGTGGCCCCTTGAATCTCCACGCCTTCTTTTCGAGGGTCTTGCCCAGAGGTCGCATGCGATCGATGAACTCTTCGCGATGATCATTGGTTGCCGCTGCGGCAAGAGCGGTGAAGAGCCCATGCCGGGCGGCAGTCAGTAGGCCCGCATCGTCGAGTCGGCCCGCGCTCCACAGCATGGCGGCTCCCGTGTAAGAAAGGAAGATCTGGCGAGCCAATCCCGATGCATCGATGTCATTGCGGATAATGCCCATGGACTGTGCCTTGCGCATCGCCACAACTTGAAAGCTGGATGGTTCGACCGGAGTGGGATGTGCGGCCGCGGCGTGTTGAGTAACAGCAACAACTTGTCGGTATGCGTTTGGGTTGCTGACGAATGCGCGCACGGTGTGTTCGATGATCAGCTGTGCTTCGGCGATCGGATCGCCGGGGTCGAGTGCCTGCAGCGATTCGGCAAGGTCGGTCAGGATTCGGCTGACGAGTTGGTACATCAGCTCGTTGCGCGTTCCGACAAGGTTATAGACGGTGGCCGCTGACACGCCGGCGAGCGTAGCGATCTCTTCGGTGGTGATGTCATTGGAGTCGCGTGTGCCGAGCAGGATGACCGCAGCGTCGAGGATGGCGTCACGCCGCTTCGCCTTGTTGAGATCTCGCGGTCCTTTCACGGCAAGAGTATGGCACCCGTTGGCGAGGCATCCCTTCGATGCAGGTGTGCAGTGTGGTGGTGGCCCAGACGAGTTGTCGGACTTGACTTTTCGATATATTTAGAGTTCACTCTAAATATGCGACACGATGAACAAGTACGTCTGATCAAACAACTCTGCGCCCACCTCGACGCGGGCACCACCGAAGACGCCGGTGGTTTCCGGCGCTTGCCGACGGCCACTTATACCGATTCGGTGCGGTCGGAGCGCGAGTGGAATGAGTTCTTCATGGCGACGCCGCAGTGCATTGGGCTGTCGGGCGACCTTCCAGAACCAGGTGCGTTCGTGACGAACAACGACCTTGGAATTCCCATCTTGGCAACGCGCGACCACGACGGCTCCTTCAAGGCATTCGTGAACTCGTGTCGTCATCGGGGAGTCATCGTTGAAACTGAAGAGCGCGGCACGGCACGACGCTTCACCTGCCCATTTCATGCGTGGACCTACGACACCGGTGGCGCGCTGGTTGGTGTGCCGAAGTCCGAACACTTTGGCGATGTCGACAAGAGCTGTCTCGGCCTGCGACCGCTTGCGGCCGAGGAACGGCATGGCTTGCTGTTCGTGCATCCCGACCCGGAAGCCGCGATTGATCTCGACCAGCTGTTGGGCGAATGGTTCAACGACGAATTCCCTTCGTGGAACTTTGCTGATCTTGTTCCACTAACGCGGCAGGTGTTCGACACGGAATGCAACTGGAAGCTGGCGATGGATACCTTTGGTGAGACGTACCACTTCTCCGTGTTGCACAAGGACACGCTGTTCAACGCCTTCCACGGCAACGTGCAGTGCTACGACGAGGCTGGTCACCTGCACCGGATGATCCTCTGCAAGCGCGACATCGATGCCATGCGCTTGTTACCCGAGGAGCAATGGGACATCACCGTTGCCGGTCTGCCCGTGTACTGGATTTTCCCGAACGTGATTCTGTTGCCGTTCGACGCCGGGTGCTTTCTTGTGCGGGCTTACCCCGATCGCAACGACCCGGGTCGGCATGTGAGTCGTGTGAGCTTCTACTTGAAACCAACGGTTGCCGAGTTGGGCGATGAGATGACTGCATTTGCTGCTGACATCGCCGAGAAGTTTTCGCACGTGATTCGTGACGAGGATTACGCAATGGCCTCCTCGCAACAGACCGCAGCGAATTCAGGAGCGATGAGGCATGTGGTGTTCGGCCGCAACGAGCCCGCCCTGCACCACTACCACAACACCTATCTCGCTTTGTTGGGCCTTGAGCAGTTGCCGCTGTTGGACGAAGTAGCCGTAACTAACGGGATGTAGCACTTCGAAGGATTCAATTTCAGAAACTGATTCATCCTTTCTCCTCTGAGAAGGCTCCAGTAACCTCTCGATAGATGGCGCAAGGTGTGGCTGCGAATTTCGCACCACATCTCGCACAAGCCCCGCCTCCGTAGCTCAGTGGATAGAGCAACGGTTTCCTAAACCGCAGGTCGCAGGTTCGATCCCTGCCGGGGGCGCCACGGAAGTGGTCAGACTTGTCGATAAAGAGATAGAGGGAGAGGCATTGGAGCTTTCAGCGTGTTATCGCTGTCGAGTGGGTGAGGGAACTGTGAGCAGTATCCGCTGATCTGAGCACGGTCTTTCCGTAGAAGAGTCATCTCCAGGACACACGGAATATTGATGCCTTTGCTGACAACAGATTTTCCATCGTTGTTGGGATGGAGATGCACGCACACGAAGTCCTCGAGAAGTCGAGTCAACACCGGTGCGCGCAGCTCGAAGAATTGCGAATAGACAATCGAGTCAACTGCATGTAGTTCGACAACAATGATCCTGAACTTCATAAGATTTCGTCGAGAAACATTGGCTAACGCGAGCCACTCGGCACCTTCGATGTCCATTTGCAGGATCAAGTCACCATCAGATGATGAGACCGACGAATCGATCCACGAGTCGAGCGAGATGTACTCGTCTGTATCGACGAGACCGATGTATTTGTTGAGGAAATTGAACTTGGGATTGTTCGACGGAGGACCCTGCACCGAACGATCGGCCATGAACACGCGCATACCGCGGAGGGCGCAGTCCTCTTCGAACCTCGACACATTCCCCACACCGGGGGAAAAACATGTAGTGATGCCTTCGAGGTCGTCAGGAACTAGATAACCACCGTCGCCATCCGATCCGATTCGGATGAGTGGATACTGCGTTGCGACCGGGTGGTAGGTGTGGGGAGGTTACTAAGTTGAAGTTTGACGGGTTTTGT
>JBIIKC010000219.1:0-3306 GCA_044233375.1 Ilumatobacteraceae bacterium | reverse complement strand
CGGGTGTGATGTAGGAGGGGATTGATCACCCATTGCCGTATTCGCACCTTGACGAAGCGGGGCAACCATCGAGAACAACGTGCCACGGCCAAAGCCTTTCCGGTACAACGCAGTGTTGCGGGCAGAGCAGTATATGTCTGGTCAGGATGCTGGCGGACTGCTGGTTTCCTCCGAGAACCCAATTCATGGGCAGAACGATGCGATTTCGCCTCGGAAGTCATCGGCGCTCCGCATGCGATATCGGTCGCAGATCCCCCCCGTCGAGCACTCCCGCAACTATCCGCCAAGTTTTGAGGTTGGCAATTGCGCATAACAGGTTCGAACCCTGCCGGCGGCGACAGTCAATCGGGTGCTGTGCCGGAACCCCATCGAGTTCTTCGGGAGCATCAATGACCGGAAGACCGACGGCGGATTGATCGGCGGGTGGGAATTCGGAGTTACCTTGGATGCAAATTCAGCTGGCTGATGTGTGTGATGCTCGGCCGCTGGCTGAATGGTCGCTGTCGTGAATGACCCGTCGAGCCTTGGCCAGCAAAGAATCCGAGGAACGTCAGGAAGCGTGACTAGCGACTTCTTCGTTATCGCGAGATCCGTGATACAAGGCGTCCGACCACACCTGTCGCGTATGAACGACTCGTCGATCACGCGCTGAGTCAGTCGAACATGACGATGTGGCCAAGACTGGGATCGACATTGCCCGCGACGAGTTCGTCGTACACCCCTACGACACCTTCTGCCCCACGGGTGCGACGAATTGTCATCCATCGTGCGCTGCCGGCAACGAAGATTGCCAAGGCATCGGAGATTCTCCGATCGACTTCCTCGCGTCCCAATTCCTTCCCACGTTTGGCCAGTTGCGAAGGGGCAAAGAAGAACTCGGGCCGCGGCGACGGGATCGGCATGTCACTTCGCTCAGCGTTCCAATGGGTGGCGCCGACACTTGCCGAGTGGACCACGAGATTGGGTAGCAACGCATGGATCTCCCCAATAATGCGCGGGTCCCCGGCCATGTCCACAACAATTGATGGCGACTTCCGCATCGAGTCGAGCCCGGAGTAGGTGATGACATCGTCATACTCGCCAACGGTTTCGACAAAAGCGGCGTTGGCAGCTGACGTGAGACCAACCACGCGAAGGTTGGAATTCGTCTTCACGCAATGCGCAAGAGCGATCGATGTCTTACTCGACGCGCTGGTAATGACCATTTGTTCGGCGCCGAAGTTTCCGCGTTCTCGCACGAAATCTTCGAACAAGAAGGAAGTGAGGAAGAGTCCGCGGAAGATGAGAATTGAATCGTCCAGCGAGTTGGCTTCTGCGCGTTCGTAACTTCGGTAGGCCATAGCGTGCTTTTCGCGCCACGGTGCAGCATCGACAAATCCACTTCGAGAGCTCTGCGCATGCACCACGTGATGGTCACCAAGCGGAAAGAAGCCGAAGTAGCGTCCTCCTATTGGAACTTCAGCGCAATTGGATGCGGTAACGACGCCAAAACCCATGACGGGTAAGCGTCCCCAACCTTCCTCGGTGGGGAAGAAGCCCCAATAGTCCAGCATGTCCCCACTGAGGGCATAACTCACGTTGTTCGACGTCAGTGCGGCGCTTTCCAAACGCATTGCCACATGATTCGGCTGCAAATCCGGCGACACCGCGGTCGCCACCAATCGTGTTTGTCGGATGTCCCGACGGTTGATTTCGAGGTGCATGTTCCAGCTCTCAGCCTTGAGTGATCGAGTCCATGGAGGCGCGAATCGTCATCACGTAGAGGTCGCCAACAACTGTTGCAGACAATGACGTCGCAAGTGACTCCACGCTGCCAGAGGAGGTAACGGGCACGAACTGCACGGTGTCCCACGTGCGCCCGTCTCCGATGATGGTGCCTTCGGCGACAAAGTTGGTCGCGCCAGGCAACGCTTCACATGCCGCGATCCGGTTCGAGGTTCGACGAACCACCATTGCGACGAGCCGGTTGTCGTTTGTAGTGGGTCGACCCCGCTCGTCGAGGGTTGCATCTTCGGGACGACAACAGACGATGACGGTCCGCTCCATGCCGGCGGCTTTGTGCACGTGCTTTTCTCCGAAGTCCTGACGCGCTTGCATGTCGATGAAGGCTTTGCGAGTCGGGTAGCGGACGACGGCGATGCGGTCCCACTCATCCGATCCGACATGGCTCTCGACGACATCACCAACGAACAACACGGTGGCACCGATCTTGGCGAGAATCGACGCCGGGTTGTAGCGATCGTCTGCCTCGCGACCACTGATTTGCCTTTGGACCCCGACGTCGTCGGAGTATTGGGCCACTTCGTGGTACTTCATGAGGTTCACCATGTAAATGGGTCCGTCATTGTCAGGAGCGTGCGTGGCAAGCGCTATCGCGTAGTCCTTGTCGATGCGACCGTATGTATGTTTGGGGCGCGGTGTATCGGCCATCATTGCCCTCCCTGGCGGCGAGCGTAGTTCGCTGGAGGATTTCCGTCATCAACGGAAGAACGAGATTCCCAGTAGGGTTCGCATGTGTCCAATCGTGTGATTGCGCTGTGGCTCGACGGGTTCGATATGGCTCTGGCCGACGCGTATCGACTTCCAAATTTGGATCGGCTTCAGAAAAGTGGCTTGGTCGCAACGCTCGATCACGGCACTGCCCATCTCACCGGCCTGACAGGCGAGCACCTGTCGTCGGGTCTCGATCCAGATGCGGCGGCTCGCGCCAGTGCAGTTCGATTCGATCCTCGCTCTTACACGTGTGTTCAGGAGGGATCGCGCCTCAGTCCAGTCTTCGGAGGCGTTCGCACGATCATGTTCGATTTGGCGTATTTCGACCTCGATCGCACAACTAACGACGTCGTCGGTGTCTCGGATTGGGGAGTGCACGATCCCGGAGGTCGCCCGCAAGCGCGGCCGGCATCGCTCAAGCACGAGATCGAGAATCGCTTCGGGACTTATCCCGCTCGCCGGTGGATCTACGGCGTCCCATGGTCATCGTCCGGGAACTGCACGAAGATGGGCCGCGACCTGTCGAAGGCGGCAGAGTCGCGGGGTCGAATCGCGCAATGGCTTCTCACGGAGCGTTTCACCGACTGGGAACTCGCTCTCGTTGGTTTCTCCGAGCCGCATTCTGCGAGCGAGGGGCTGTTCCACGGCTCTGGTGCAGATCATCCATGGGCGAGTCTTCCCTCCGCACCCGCTGCTGCAGAGGCGTTGCACTCCGTCTATGCAGCCGTCGATTGTGCGGTCGGTGAGATCGTCGATGCCTTCCCGAACGACACCGTGCTCGTGTTCTCCATGCACGGTATGGGGCCGAACAGC
>JBIIKC010000074.1:0-6300 GCA_044233375.1 Ilumatobacteraceae bacterium | reverse complement strand
CGCGACGTCGCTTCTTCGCCCCCGAACCTGCCGGTGCGGCTTGACTCGAACTCGTTGTCGATTCGGTTTCAGTCTGTTGTTGTTGACGCGGTCCTCGAGATGTGCTCTCTTCGGGAACGCCATCGGGCATACCCGAGTCGTGATCGTTCTCGCTCATCAGAATATTCCTTTCTCATGCGCACACCTTCGGGTGCGCCACAGAATCGGACAGCACATCGATTCGCTGCCCGTCCTTGTCGATCCATTGCTGCGTTCGAAGAACTCTCGTGAGGTGATCCCACGGTTCGTCCCCTGGAATCAGGGCCTGCACCAATTCGGTCGGCCTGATTCCACGTCCCGATGTCGTCAACATCGCTGAAATCGCCGTCACTGACCCGGACCGCAGCGGATCTCCAGGCCAGACGCCGACGACGGAATCGAGATGATTCGAATCGGCAATCTCGATCTCGAGAATTCCCGGTCGGATGTCATCGCGTTGCATTTCCCCTTTGCGTTCCCTCTCGAGGTACACCGATTCACTCGCCCGAAGCGCTCCGACGGCACGCTCCACATCTGGGTGATCGACCACGAGAATCCAAGACGACGCCGTCACGGACTCCTGGAGGGACCCATCACCGCTCGCAACTTCACCGACGTAGGTGACGGCGAAGCCTGAGGGAAGAGCGCCATCGATGCGTCCGCGCCATTCTCCGAGGTTCGGCACATCAGATGCTTCATCACCCTGCGAGAGGTCGACGGTGACATCGAGAAGTTCGATCAATGACTCTGCTCCTGTTGGGAGAGCCAAACCGAAAGAGATCCGCGCACGAGGAGTGAAACCAGTCGACATCGCAACAGGAATCTCCGCCTTGCGCAGGGTTCGCTCCCACAGACGCGCAACGTCGCGATGGCCGAGGAATCGAACCTTGCCCAACTTCGTGTAGGCGACGCGGAACTTCATCAGTCCCGGAGTCATGGCGTCACCCGCGCCATGCGTACATCCACCGGCACGGGACCGACGCGATTCAGGTGCTGCCCCGTCCCCTGGCTGCCACCGGCCGGTGGAATCGGAGAAGCCACTATGTGCTCGAGTCCGTCACCGGTGCAGACGCCACAGTCGTAGCAGGGAGTCCACCGACAGTCCTCGAGCCCGAACTCGTGAAGGGATGCCTGCCAGTCCTGCCACAGGAAGTCCTGATGGAGACCCGCTGACAGATGTGACCATGGCAGGACGTCGTTCTCGTGTCGATGACGTGTCACGTAGTCTTCGGGTGACAAACCTTCAGCCGCCATTGCATCGCGCCAACGAGTGACGTCGAAGAACTCCGACCACTCTTGAAAGACCCCGCCCTCTCGCCAGACGCGTTCGATCACTGCGCCGATTCGTCGGTCACCCCTACTTGCGATGCCTTCGGCCAAAGACGCCGCCGGATCGTGCCACTTCACATTGACACCCTTGGCCTTCGACGCCGCATCACGTACCAAACGAATCTTGCGACCGAGCTCCTCGACCGAATTCTGCCCGAACCACTGAAAGGGTGTGTGCGCCTTCGGCACGAAACCCCCGACGCTCACCGTGACACTGGCTCGATTGGTGTATCGACGCCCAATCGCCACACATCCCGCTGCGAGATCGACGATTCCTTCCGTGTCGACATCGGTCTCGGTCGGCAAGCCGGTGAGAAAGTACAACTTCGCACGAGACCAGCCCGATGCGAACGCTGATTCGACAGCACCGTAGAGGTCCTCTTCGGTGATCAACTTGTTGATCACCGTGCGCAACCTCCAAGTACCCGCTTCGGGAGCGAAGGTGAGGCCACTTCGGCGGCCACTGGCAACCTTGGCCGCCAGACCCACGGTAAATGCATCGACTCGCAGCGATGGGAGGCTGATCGTGGGAGCTCCACATGCTGTTGGATCAGGAACGAGAGTCGACACCACATCCTCGATCCCGCTGAAGTCGGCCGTCGATAGCGACGTCAGACTGACTTCGTTGTAGCCGGAACGACGAAGACCTCGTGTGACCATCGAACGCACCTGATCAGCAGGGCGTTCGCGAACCGGACGCGTGATCATTCCCGCCTGACAGAAACGACACCCGCGCGTGCAACCGCGAAAGACTTCGACCGCGAGGCGGTCGTGAACGACTTCTGTGAGCGGTACGAGTGGTCGTCGGGGGTAGTCCCATTGGCCGAGGTCTGACACAGTTCGCTTGGTCACCAACTCAGGAACGTCGGAGTGGAGCGGACGGATCTCGCGAATCGGACCACGAGGAGGGGTGGCCGCATCGGACGGACTCGAACCGGATTCGTAGACGACCTCGTAGAGCGATGGGACATAGACACCGGGAATCCGCGAGAGTTCCCTCAACACACCGGATCGAGAACCTTCGGTGCGTCCCGACACCTTCCAGTCACGGACGACTTCGGTGATTTCGCCGATGACCTCCTCACCCTCACCCAGCACCGCAACATCGATGAAGTCCGACATGGGTTCAGGGTTGAAAGCAGCATGGCCTCCGATGATCACGAGTGGATCCTCTGGGCCCCTGCGCCGAGAATGCACCGCAAAGCCGGCGAGGTCGATCATGTTGAGGACGTTCGTGTACACGAGTTCCGACGACAAGTTGAATGCCAAAATGTCGAATTCACCAGCTGGTCGATGTGTATCGACCGAGAACAGTGGAATTCCCCGCTCCCGCATCAAAGCCTCGAGATCGACCCAGGGCGCGTACGTTCGTTCTGCAGCGGCATCGGCGCGCTCGTTCAGGATCTCGTAGAGGATCTGCAAGCCCTGATTGGGCAAGCCGACCTCGTACACATCGGGATACGCCAGGAGCCACGAAACCGTGTTCCGGCCGTGACGAGGCTCGATCGCCCCGTCCTCACACCCGATGTATCGACCTGGTTTGCGCACCCTCGCAAGGAGCGGTTCGAGCCGCGGCCAGAGGGATGACATGACATCCAGAGCCTATCGCTGGGACCTGCGGTCCACAGGAGGCACCTGTGGACAACTTTGCCTCGGTCTTTCAGCGCAAACGACGCATGTGCACACTCTCGACCAGGCCGATCATGATCGAAAATGCCAACAGGGACGACCCCCCGTAGCTGACGAAGGGAAGAGGTACACCCGTGACCGGCATGATGCCCATGGTCATGCCGATGTTCTGGAAAACGTGCCAGAGGAGGATGCCGAAAATTCCCACGCAGATGTAGGTACCGAACATGTCCTTACTCGTCTGGGCGATCCTCCAGATTCGAAAGAGAATGAGTCCGAACATGAACAGCACCAGACCGCCACCGATCATCCCGAATTGCTCAGCAATGGCAGAGAAGATGAAGTCACTCTGTTGAACGGGCACGAACTTTCCGTTCGTCAGAGGACCTTCGAGGTATCCCTTCCCGAACCATCCCCCCGTGGCCACCGCACGCTTGGCGTACCGAACCTGAAAAACGAATTCCTCGAGGCCTTCGTCGGTCGAGTTCTGATACACGAATGCTTCGATTCGTCGCAACTGGTACCGGTCCACGATGCCGGCGACAACTGCGGCAGTCATCGTCGCAATCGTCAACAGACTGATCAGGAGGAGATACCGGAACCGAGTTCCCGCCATGACAAAAATCGCCAGTGCGCCAATGATGATCACGAATGCCGACCCGAGGTCCGGTTGAGCGATGATCAACGCAATCGGAATTCCGACCAGAATCATCGCTCGAACGAACTGAGAATAGTCGAGGGCCGAGTCTCGACGATCGCTGACGAAAGCCGCCAACGTGAGCACGATCACCGGTTTGGCGAACTCCGCTGGCTGAAAGGAAAAGACTCCGAAGTCGAAGGACAGCCGAGCACCACCGCGAATCGCTCCTGCTGACAACACGAGGAGAAGTGCGAAGATCGTCGTCCCGTAGAAGAACGCGGCTCTTTCGCGCAGCATCGTGTAATCGAATGTCATGACCATGCCGAGAATGACCACAGCAATCAGGACGTAGATCACCTGTCGGGTGGTGAACCAATACGGGTCGCCTTCGATCTTCCAGAATGTCGCGCTGTAGATGCTGAATACGCCGATGACGCTCAGGAGCAGTACCGGAACGAGAATGGTCCAGTCGATGTTGCGCCGGGGTGCTCCGCCGCTCGATCGAATGTTGCCGAGACCGGAGTCGGGCTGGCGCCTCAGCATCGACAACGCCATCAGTCACGCCCTCCGAGAGTTGCGCCGGACAAACACGACCTGTCAGGTAATTCCCGCTGCGGTGTCGGACGAGTCGAGTTGATGTCCAACGGGTTCGAGAGTTGTACGATCGGTAATTCGATTGCTCCGGCATATCCCATCAACATGCATTTTGCGACAGGTGCGGCTGCTCGGGAACCGAACCCGGCTTTTTCCAAATACGCAGAGACCACAACCGGCCGGGTCGGATCGAGACTGAACGCCGCGAACACCGAGGAGTCGTACCACGGGAGACTCAGGTAACCCTGAGCGGTTCCGGTCTTGCCGGCGATCGGGAGAAGATCATAGGGATACCTCTCGAAGAGCTTCTCCCCTGTGGTCGAGTGGTAGTAGTCGGAGGTGACCCCTGGACCGGTGATCACTCGCGACAGACCACGCACGATTGGATCGCGGAACTCCGCAGGCATGTCGATGGTTCGAATTGTGTCCTTGAGTCCGAGGTTCAAATACACGTTCGCCCGCGAGACATCCGCGAAGCCAGGTTGCACCGCGTTTGGGGTGCCTGGTTCGAGCAGCGCCAAGGCGATCAACGGCCTGTTCACTTCCCCGCCATTTGCGAGAGTGCCGTATCCCTGCGCCAACTGCAGCGGACTCGCTGCGAGGAGTCCCTGCCCGATCGCCAGCAGAACGTTGTCACCTCCTGAGTACTCACGTTCTGCCTCGAAAGCTTTGTACCGCTCTGCAAGACGATTCTTCTCTTCTTGATCCGGGACTCGACCGGCGGACTCGAACGGAAGATCGATTCCTGTGCGTGCGCCGAAACCGAAACGACGCACCTCTTGCTGGAGAAGAAATGGCTGGACCGTCTGTCCCGGATTTCGGGGGTCTGGCGCCCTCCGCTCTTCGAACAGTTCCTCGCCGATCTTGTAGAAGAACGTGTCCACGGACACCGCAAGGGCATCTTCGACATCGATGTCGGTTCCGTAGAAACACGGTCTGTTCGTCGAGCCGCACAGCGCGTTTCGGTACACGCACTTGGCTCCTGTTCGCCGGTCTCGACCCGTCGAAGTGTCGATGTCCCCCTGCTGGGCCTGGGGGCCGTCCTGGGCGCTCGCGTTGCAGTTCGGTCCGTAGCGCAAGAAATACGCTCCGTTGTTCCAGATCGGGCTCCCATTGCGATCTTTTCCAGCGACGTACCGGTCTTCGAACCTGTAGTCGACCCCACCCGGGAGTTGCCCCGTATTCAAAGCGGCAAAGGCGACGAAAGGCTTGAAACTGGAACCAAGGTTGTACTGCCCTTGAACCGCACGGTTGACGAGAATCGACTTGTTCGGGTCGTCGGTGCGGGGGAAGATCTGAGAGAACTTCTCCGAGTCCACACCCGAGTTGAACCATCGGTTGTCGAACGTCGGGTAGCTGGCAATTGCATTCACCTGGCCATTCGAGTAATCCATCATGACCACGGAACCAGCGGGCGAAATGTAGTTGGAGCAAGGAGGGACAGGCACCATCTGCTCCTGCCCGTTCTCATCGACGATCCGTGCGGATTCGATCACCGGCACAAGTTTGACGACATCACGTTCCTGGATTCGGGATTGCTCTTCATCCAGCACCCACACATCACGTCCGCGCAGGAGTGACTCCTGCTCGTCACGAACCCTCTTCTTCTGCTGACAGACCTCTGCATAGCTTCGTATGCGCAACTGGGTCTCGAGAGTCATTTCCGCCAACTGCTGGAAGTCGAGATCGATGGCAAGTTGCAGGTCGTAACCCGGCACTGGTTCCTTGCGTTCGACCACATCGAGAATCGCGCCTCGAGAGTCGACCTCGTATTTCACGTAACCAGGCGAGCCTCGCAAGTAGGGCTCGAACGACTTCTCGACGCCGAACTGGCCCACACGTTCGTTCAAGTCGTACCCGAGTTCGCGGTACTGCAGGCTGTCGTCCGCGGTGATGGCCCCCAGATAGCCAATGACGTGTGCTGCCAGAGGAGCGTAGGGATACTGCCGTTTCCATTGCACGCTGACATCGATTCCCGGAAAGTCCTCGGTCCGTTGAATCAGGTAGATCGCAGTTTCCTCGCTCACGCCTTCTTTGAGCGGCATCGGAAGCAATGGGCTGTAACGGTTGCTCTTGTACCTGGCTTCGAG
>JBIIKC010000073.1:0-6328 GCA_044233375.1 Ilumatobacteraceae bacterium | reverse complement strand
ATGACCCTGGTCGAAATCAGATGTACGAGCGGAAGATGATTTCTGCAACGCATGACGGTTTGGGCGCACCTTCGCATTCGAAAGTGAACTCCATCGTCATCTGAGCACCATTGGGAATTTCCTCGACCTCGAGCAACTTCACGCCGAGGCGCACCTTGGCGCCGACTGGAACCGGCGATGGGAAACGCACTTTGTTCGCTCCATAGTTGACGCCCATCGAGAAGCCTTCGACACGAACGACTGTCGGATACAGCATTGGTCCGAGGGACAGTGTCAGGTAACCGTGGGCGATCGGTCCGCCGAATGGTCCCGACTTCGCTTTCTCGACGTCGATGTGAATCCACTGATGGTCTCCCGTGGCGTCAGCAAACGTGTTCACTCGATCTTGAGTGATTTCGATGTATTCGCTGTATCCGAGGTGTTGTCCAACAGCTTCTTTCAGGCCGTCAATTCCCTTGATGACTCGTGTGCTCATGGCGACAGCCTAGTCAGGTGAGGTAGATCGGTTCTCACGTGTACCACAGTCGCTGATGCTCGCGACTCTGCCGATGGAGCAAGAGGCCACACAACGCGACATCGAAGAGAAATCCGATGAAATTGTTTCCTGTGATCATGTCGAAGATGCTGAGATCGAGACCCCAGAGGATCCAGATGCGGAGTGCGAACGGCGAGAAAGCTCCGACTAGTGCCAGCCGATAGCCGAGTCGTCGATCGTTCGCCATCAAGAAGCCGCCCACGATGTAGCTCACGATGATCGCCAAACCGACGAGCAGTCCGAGAAGTCCCTTGTAGACCCGGGCGAAGCCGACCCAATCTTCACTACCGAGGAAACCGACGAGAGCGAAGAATCCGTTGAGATACAGAAGCCAAGTGGCGATCTGCAGGGTTTGAGGTTGCATCCGGTCGAACCATTTTCGAAAATCCAAAGGTTGATGTGGGCGTGAAGGGGACATGGCTCAAGCGTCGCACATGGCATCGCTGCTGTCAGATCCTGTGAAACGGGCAGATGATGCCACCCTCGGTAGCCTGACGCTGTCATGAGGTCCGGTTTCGTCACGCTCGTCGGAAGACCGAACGTGGGCAAGTCGACCTTGGTGAATGCCATCTGCGGGCAGAAGATTTCGATCGTGTCGGACAAGCCTCAGACGACTCGACGTCAAATTCGGGGAATTTTGACGAGGCCCGAAGTTCAGATCGTCTTCGTCGACACCCCTGGTCTTCACAAGCCGGTGACTGCACTCGGGACTCGCGTGAATGCCGCAGCGATCGAGAGCATTCAAGATGTGGACGTGTCATGTCTGGTCATCGATGCAACCAAAGAGTTCGGTTCGGGAGACAGATGGGTTGCTCAGCGTCTCGACATGAGCAAGACGATCGTCGTGCTGAACAAGATCGATGCTGTGAAGAAGAATGATGTGCTTCGCCAACTGGCCGCTGTTTCCGAACTACAAGTACTCGACTATTTCCCTGTCTCGGCTCGCACCGGGGAAGGAATCGGAGACTTGGTGGACAGGATCGCATCGTTGTTGCCAGAGGGACCGTCGTTCTACCCCGAGGACGTCGTACGTGACCTGCCCGATGCCGACTGGATCGCGGAATTGGTGAGGGAGCAGCTACTGCACGCAACTCGAGACGAGTTGCCGTACTCGATCGCGACCCGCGTGACCGAATGGGAATGGCCGCGAATTCGCTGTGAGATCATCGTTGAGCGCGAGAGCCAAAAAGGAATGGTCATTGGCAAGGCGGGGGCAGTTCTGAAAAAGGTTGGAATCGCGGTTCGCGAGCAATTACCCCCGGGAGTCTTTCTCGAACTTCACGTCAAGGTCGACAAGGATTGGCAGCAGCGGGCCGATCGGGTCGAACGTCTCGGCTACTGATTGGACTCAGGCGCGTCCCCGTTCACTGACGAGGCCATTTCCTCGTGGGACGAGGATTGATCAACATGCAAACCCGGCGGGAAGAAGATTCGAATAATCCTCACACGCCACCGCTCCACCAGGCTGGGTGAGGTCCCCGCGTCCGCGTGGAACACTTTGCGGCCGACCTCCGCTCGTGAACACCACTTGCCCGATGCCTGCGCGTCGAGTCAGGGTGAGAACGATCTGTGCGATCGCCAATCGTTGCTCCGACCCGGGAATCGCCGAGGTCAGCACCGGTGGAAGGTCGACTCGCGCGATGCCCCGCTCGACCAAAATCTCCAAGTTCGAGTCATCAGGAATTGCGGTTCGCAATCCTGCTGCCACATCACCTGGGGGTAGTCCTTCGACGAGTGAAGCGAGAACCTGATTTGCAGTTGCAGGGCTGAGGAGCATTCGAGAGATGGGCACGACTTGGGTTCCGGAGATGAAGTAGAGATTCACAACTTCGACTGCTGGTTCCGCCCCATCCTCGGTCGTTGGATCTCCGGTGGTCGATGGGATCTTTGCGACGAGGGTCGTCGACGTCGTCGTTGCATTCAGTTCGTACGGAATGTTTGCTGGGTCGATCGACTGGACTTCTCCTTCTTGAGGAATCGAGCACGAAGCAGTCATGAGACATGCAGACACAGCGATCGACGGCAACTTCGATCTTCGCAAGATCCGATGATCGAACCGGATTGATCGAGGGGGAACCGATTGCGGGTCACCCAGGAATTTCGACGACAAAACGCGCACCTCCGTTCGGAGCGTCCTCCACCCAGGCGATTCCGCCGTGAGCGTGGGCGTGTTCGGTGACCAAGGCCAATCCGAGTCCGGTTCCTCCTGCTCGACTTCGTCCGGCCGACCCGCGGGCGAACCGTTCGAATATCAATGCTCGTTCGCTGGGGGCGACGCCTGGCCCGTGATCCTCGACGGCGATTCGGACGCGCTCAGGCTGCGGTCGATCGATCACGACGCGGGTGACTCCACCACCGTGTAGGCGGGCGTTGTCCAACAGATTTGCCATGATTCGCTCGAAACGGCGTTTGTCGACTGAGATCGTGCGCGCTTCATCCTTCGGAACTGCGATGTCGAGATCCTCGATTCCATAGCGTCGTGCGACCCGATCGAGAAAGGTCACGATCTCCAGGTCCTCTCGGTGAAGGCCGATGACACCGACGTCCATCCGTGACAGTTCGAGAAGATCGAGAACCATCTGGTCGAATCGTCGAACCTGTGACACGACGACGTCGAGTGCCTGTTGCGTCCGAACCGACAGATCTGCACGTCGAGCATCGAGAACTTCGACTGCGGCAGCAAGTGCAGTGATTGGAGATCGAAGTTCGTGACTGACGTCCGATGCGAAGCGGGTTTCTCGCTCGATTCGAGTTTGAACTGCATCTGCCATCTCGTTGAACGAGGTGATCAGACGTGAAAGATCAGGATCGTCTTCTTGTTCGAGCCGAGTATCGAGACCACCGCTTGCGATTTCTCCTGCCGCCTCACTGACGCGTTCGAGTGGAAGCAGGAGTCGCCGGCTCACCCACCAACCTACGAGTGTTGCAAGGAGTCCGGTGATCACGACCCCGATGATCAGAGCTGACGCAATGATGTTGAGGGTTCGCTGCTCGTCGGCGAGCGGAAACGCCTCGAAGTAATGAGCCCCGATCTCGGCGATGTACACCCCGACTGCTGCGTACGGCTGCCCGTTCAATGAGAAGCGTTGCCTGGCGGTGAGACCGTTCAATGTTGCATCGACCAACTCTGCAGGCAGTGCCGACTGAGTGAATCGGATCTCTTGGGAGAAGTACAGATTCTCAGGTGACAGATGCAGGATCGCGAATCCGTTGCGTTCGGTTCGAATTCCGGAAATCAGCTCGAAAGCCTCGGAGCGACGATTTCGCAGTTGGCTTCGGATCAATTGGGCATTGTTGAACGCCTGTCGTTCCACGACCTCGTCTCGTCGTTCGAGGAGGTATGAGCGGGCTGTGACATAGCTGGCAACAGAGAGCAGAAGCGATGTGATGATGCCTGTGAGAAGGAACAACAGCGTCACTCGACTCCTCAGACTGAGTCTGCGAAATCGCTGAGCCATGCGCACCGTCCCATCCTGCCCCATTCCGGCGCCGAGCAAATCGACCTCGAACCAAAATGTCATTCGCCCGGTTCGGGCGCAGCACACCGAACCGGGCGAGACTTTCCACGGAAGCCGGCGGGATCAGGGGGAGGACGATCCCGATCCGACTTCCGCGTGTGATCACTCTCGCGAACCAGTGTGAACGGTCCGTGCGCAAACTGTGCGTTTTGTGTAACAAAACCTCGGGACGAACCGATGGGCGAGGAATTCGATCAGCAAACCGTGAATCGATCGAAGGGCTGGGAGAGAATGAGCCTGTGAACAAGTTGCTTCTGATCGAAGATGACGATCAGATCCGTCTCGCCCTCCGCCTTGCTCTCGAAGATGAGGGATACGACGTACGCGAGGCCCCTGACGGGGCTTCAGGTCTCGCAGCTTTCCATTCGAGTGAACCCGATTTGGTGCTTCTCGATCTGCGCCTGCCGGACATGTCCGGATTCGATGTTTGCAGGGCCCTGCGAGCGATGTCGATCGTCCCGATCATCATGGTCACAGCTCAGACCGCGAGTGAGGACATGGTTGCAGGTCTGGAAGCTGGGGCGGATGATTATGTCACGAAACCGATCGTGCCGAAGGAACTGGCTGCCCGTATTCGCGCTCACCTCCGGAGAGTTCAGTTGCAGAGTTCTCTCGGCGCGCAGAACTCAGGTGAGATGTTCGGAGATGTCGAATTGCGTCGGGATCAGGGATTGGTTTTCAAGGCTGGCAGGGAAGTCGCCTTGACCAAGACCGAGTTCCATCTGCTGTGTGAATTCGCCGATCACCCCAACGCAGTCCTGTCACGGGATCAGCTGCTCGAGCGGGTGTGGGGATACGACTATCTCGGGGACAGTCGTCTGGTCGACGCACACGTTCACCGCCTCCGAGTCAAGATCGAAGATCAGCCCGAGGACCCCAAGCTCATTCTCACCGTGCGAGGCATCGGGTATCGGCTCTCGATAGTGCCCTGATTCGACCTTCCGGTCGAATCCTCGACTCACGAAGTGACGGCTTTCAAGAAGTCGATGACTTCGCCTCGATCGATGGACCGCTTCATGTTCGGAAGTGCTTGAAGTATGTCGCGTCGATAACCAGCCTTGGCGAGGCGCGGATCGAAAACGGCGACTACGCCACGGTCACCAGCGCCGCGAATCAGTCGGCCGGTTGCTTGGGCGAGCAGTGTTGCGGCACGGGGAATGTCGATGTCGCGAAATGCCGACGGTCCGACTGCTTCCCTTCGAGCACTGAGAAGGGGATCGTCGGGACGGGGAAACGGAATGCGGTCGATGGTGACGAGAGACAATGTTCGTCCGGGAATGTCGATCCCCTGAAAGAAGCCGGACGTGGCGAACAGGCAACTGGTTTCGTCTTGTGAAAACATGCTGACGAGTTGATTCTTCTGATACTCCCGTTGCGAGAGCACGGTGAACACGACTTTGGGTCGGATCGCTTCGACGGCAGCATCCATCGCCCGATAGCTGGTGAACAGTGCGAGTGTTCGTCCACCTGCAGCCTGGATGAGAATCCGCAGTTCTTCGTGCATCGCGTCGGTGAAGCCGGCATCGTTGGGGTTGGGCATGTGGGCTGCGCAGTACAGCATCGCCTGAGTTCGATAGTCGAAAGGGCTGTCGACCAAGAGTGTGTCGGTCGAGTCGAGGTCGAGTCCGATCCGGCTCGGCAGATTCAGGGGCATGGTTGCGCTCGTGAGAATTGCCGTGGTCTTGCTCCATACAGCCTCTTTCAGAACTGGCCCGACATCGAGAGGTGCGATGTCCAATCGAGCACTGCGTTCGAAACCGCTCACAAAGGGAACTGATGACGAAGTGATTCCCAACGCCTTGTCGAGGTCCTCGACGAGACGTGTACACAGCGACTGGGCGCGCAGTCGGCGCTGCTGAGTCGGTTCGTCTTTCGCCTCGATCTTGCGAAGTATCTCGAGCACGTCCATGGTAATTCCTCGAAGCTCGACAATCGTCTCGACGATGTCTTCGGGGAGCGGGATGGACAGTCTGTTGCCTGCGAGTGGAGAGAGTTGCTCTCCGAGAGTGTCCGATGCGTGACCGAGACGAGTCATCAACGGTGCGTCATCGACAATTCGTCGCAGGACGGCTGTGAGAAAATTGACTCGTCCGGCTCCGAGAGAGATCGCAACCGAATCACTCATCGTGTCTTCGAGTCCGTGGGCCTCGTCGACGACGAGGAATTCGTGTTCGGGGAGCAATGCGCCGCCAGATGCGACATGAGCTCCGTACAAATGAGTGTTGACGACGATGATGTCAGCTTCACTTGCATGAAAACGTGCGAGCTCGTCGAA
>JBIIKC010000072.1:0-6334 GCA_044233375.1 Ilumatobacteraceae bacterium | reverse complement strand
TGCCCGATTCGCCGGGGCGTCCTCGGGACACAGACTCTGATCGAAGCCTGCAACCTGCGCCGGGCCCTCTTCGAGCCGTGCATCGAAACCGAGTCGTGACAGCGCCACATACGCTGCGATCTCCTTGGCTGTCGACATCGCACCCAGCTGCAGTTCACGATTCAACTGCGGATCACAATCCCCGAACCTCTGCTCGCATGTCAGGACGTCCACGTAGGGATCGATCCATCCCATTAATGATTGCAGTGGATTGACCCGCGTTCCCATTGCCGTGACGAATCGAATGCCATTTTCGGATGGGAACACGTCGACGTCTTCGTCGGGTATGCGGATTCGCTCACCCACCGACTCGGCCCGTCCCGGAGCAGACTCGTATCGCTCGAATGGCCACACCATCGCAATCAGAACAGCACCGATGATGAGGAATGACATCGTGGCGAGGACTGTTCCGATGACATGTGCCCTGAACGACGGCGCGACCAGGTTGCGGGCGACTACCGTTTCGTGTTGCGTGTCCCTCACAGAAATCTCCGTCCGCGTCGCCATCGTCACGGTTCTCGCACTCGTGGCACTCGTCGCCATCGGTTGGCGTCGATCGGCTCCAGAATACCCCCGACCCTCGAGACCACCGAAGGCAGGCGCGGCATCCGCTCCGAGTGACACGTCGGCCCGTCACGGGACTTTCGAAATCGAACGTGTCGGTCGTCTGACGACTCGTAAAGTCCTCGATGTTCTGGGTCTCGGGTCGATTGCTGCTTTCGTCGGAATCATGGTGGCGCTCGTGACGGCCTCGATCATCGCTGGGCTGGTCACCGCATTGTTGAATCGCTTGTGAACGACCACGACATTCTCTCCGATGACGATGAGATCGAACGGCTGCACATTGCTGTCGTCGTGGCCGGTCATTCCGGAGATGTCGATTTCGTTTTCGAGCATCTGGATCATCCGATGGGTCGTATTCGCGCTTCAGCCTTGAATGCGTTGGAGCGACTCGGACGTCTCGACGACGACCTTCTCACATCGTGCGCAATCGACCCTGACCCCGCTGTGCGCCGACGCGTCGCTGAAATATCGGCTCGTCATGCAGCCGTCGACCTTCTTTCACTGCTCGACGACATCGATCCACTTGTCGTCGAGATGGCGGCATGGGCCTGTGGTGAACAGATGCAAACACGCGACGAGACCGAGACCGATGACGCTCCCACCACGGCTGGGGATGGGGTTCTTCGTGATGTCCGTGAGCACGTCATCGATCGTCTCATGGCATTGGCCGGCGAGCACGAGGATGCGCTCGTTCGCGAATCTGCTGTTGCTGCCCTCGGGGCGATCGGTGAAGAGCGTTCGCTCACCGCAGTGCTTGCCGGCTGTTCCGACAAGCCAGCGATTCGCCGACGAGCGGTTCTGGCTCTCGCACAATTCTCGGGACCGGAAGTCGATGCTGCATTGACCCGTGCTCTCGAGGACCGCGACTGGCAGGTACGGCAAGCTGCCGAAGACGTACTCGGTCCCGAAGTGCAATCAGTTCGCGGCACCTTCGATGATGAGGAGCACCCCGAACAGAACGAACAGGACTGATGCTCCCATTCGAATGAATCGCTCGGGCAGACGCTTGCCGAGATGAAGGCCGATCACGATCGCGATGCCGTCAGCGGCCACCATTCCGAGTGTCGATCCGAGCCAGGTTCCGAAGATTCCTTCCTTCGTCGCCAGGGTGATCGTGGCCAACATGGTCTTGTCGCCGAGTTCTGCGAGAAAGAAAGCAATGCTGGCAGCAACAATGGCATTGCGCTGTCGGCCCGACGAAGCTTCGGCTTTCGCAAGTTCATCGTCGTCGAGTGAGTCCCCGCGCAGAGTCCACGCAGCAAAGATCAGGAATGCGCATCCGGCGATGATCGAAATTGCGTCGGTCGGCAATCGAGAGCCCACCGCTGCGCCAAGACCAACACTGATTGCATGCGTGAATGCTGTCGCGATCGTGATCCCAATGAGGATCGGCAACGGCTTGTATCGAGCAGCAAAAGCCAACGCCATGAGTTGGCTCTTGTCACCCATCTCGGCAACGAAAATGACTCCGAAACTGAGAAGGACGGCGTTCAACATAGGGCGAAGCAAATGTACAGTTGCGACGCATGGGGGTAACCATTCACCGCGTGCACACCTCGACTCTTCCGGTCGACGACGATCATCCGTATCGATCCGGCGCCTGGCGTCCGCAACACATCGAGTACGACGCAACCAATCTGCCGATACAGGGTTCCATCCCCGATGACCTCGAAGGGGTCTATCTGCGAAATACGGAGAACCCGTTGCATCCCAATCTCGAGCGCTATCACCCGTTCGACGGAGACGGCATGATCCACATGATGGCGTTCTCCAACGGTGACGCCGTCTATCGAAATCGTTTCGTGTCGACCCAGGGTTTGGCCGTCGAAGCTGCAGCAGGTTCGGCACAGTGGTCGGGACTTGCTGAATCTCCACTGAAGGCCCCGCGCTCCGATGGCTGGGGAGCCCGTACGCGAATGAAGGACGCGTCGAGCACGGATGTCGTCGTTCATGCGGGGCTTGCGCTGTCCAGCTTCTATCAATGCGGCGACCTCTACCAGATGGATCCGCTCACACTCGAAGATCGTGGTCGGGCGACATGGAACGGGAAGTTTCCGAAATGTGGGGTCTCGGCCCACACGAAGGTGGACGAGAACACGAACGAGTTGCTGTTCTTCAATTACGAGACAACAGCCCCCTTCATGCATTACGGCGTCGTCGATGCCAACCACGATCTTGTGCACTACGTACCGATCGAACTCCCCGGAGCTCGACTCCCCCATGACATGGCCTTCACGGAGAACTATGCGATTCTCAACGACTGTCCGTTGTTCTGGGATCCGAATCTGATGTCACGCGGCATCTACGCAACGACATGGAATCCCGACATGCCGACTCGTTTCGCCATTGTTCCGCGTCGGGGTTCATCCTCCGATGTGCGCTGGTTCGAGGCTGATCCGACTTACGTTCTGCATTGGATCAACGCATTCGAGGAGCACGATCACGAGGGTCACTGGGTCGTGCTCGACGGGTTCTTCCAATACGACCCATCCCCATCTGTTCCACCTGGCGCCGATCTGAACACCCGCATGTTTCGATTCCTCGATCTGTATGCAATGGATTCCAGACCGTATCGGTGGAGATTCAACCTCACGACCGGTGAGACGCGAGAGGGACCCCTCGATGACCGTGTCTCCGAGTTCGCCATGACGAACGGTCGCTACCAGGGTCGCGACTACCGCTACTACTACTCGGTCGTCCCCACTCCTGGTTGTTTCCAGTTCGACGGCATCACGCGCAACGACCTGCGCACCGGCTCGACCGAGACTTACATGTTCGGACCCGGGGTCTTCGGCAGTGAAACCGTGATGGCTCCTCGTCCCAACGCGACATCGGAAGACGATGGCTACTTGGTGACATTCGTGTCGGATGTTCCGAACGACCGCTCCGAATGCCTCATTTTCGACGCTCAGGCTGTGTCAGCAGGACCAATCTGTCGATTGGAACTTCCCGAGCGAATCAGTTCGGGAACTCACGCCTGTTGGTCAGCGACCAAAGAGGGTTCGTAGGAAACCCTTCGATCCACCTGACGTGGCATTCGACGTGCCAACCGTTTCATCGCACCGGCAACGGTCTGCTTTGGGAACATCGCCGAGCACTTGCTCCACATGAGCTCCACAGCCAGCCCAAGTCGCCTTGCCGCATTGTTGACAGTTCATTCGCCTACACATACCCCTCAGGGTATTCAGGCGATCAGCCGAAATCAACAGGGCCACCGACCCATATTTCGGTCGGTGGCCCTGTTTTCAGTTCGTTGACGATGTCGTTCGTGCTCAGCGCCCGTACTTCGGATAATCGTCCGTCATGAGCATGACATAAGCATTGAGATCGACCATGTAGCGGTGCACCTTCAGGAGTGAATCGAACAGTCCCTTGGGATGCTTGCCGGTGATCAAGATCGCCAACCAGGACACAACCGTTGCAAGGAGTCCGACGATCAACACGAGCATCGCAATGATGAGCGCAGGAATCACAAGGATCATCCGGAAGAAGTTGGACAGTCGGCTCGCTGATTTCTCGTACTGGAACGAGTAGGTCGTCGGCTCGCCATTGGGCTCCGCTCCGATGTTCGGCCACTTGTCGAACATCAATCCCTCGTACGAATTCACTCGCGCGGCATAACCGAGCCAGGCGTTCTGCAGCTTCCACATCTGCTCATTGCGTCCGCCGGTGATGATGATGACGAACCACTGGAAGAACGTGAGAACCTGCACGAGATAGTTCCACGCATTCGAAATCACCGAATGTGGAATGACCAAGATGAGCCGAAAGAGTGTCGAAAGTCGGCTCCGCTCAGCGGTGTACGAGATCGAATACTCAGGTCTGGACATTGTTTCCCCCCAATTTCAAGCGCCTGCTGATGCAAACAACGCCCGGAAACGTAGTCCTCTCGTTCCGTGACGTCAAGGATCGAGACGATCACCTTCCGCAGAGAGTCGGGCGATTGCGGGCTCCTCAATCTTCGAGAACGACTTTGATGGCGGCTGTTCCGACTGTTCGGGAGCCACCTTCACGAGCCGCCTTGCGATCGCTGCGCTCGATCAGCAATTTGTACGCGATGGGATACTTGGACCTCACCGCATCCTGCACCCGTGCAACATCGGACTCAGGAACTACCACCGCACGCCCGCTGTGGATGGGTGCTCCGGGTTTCGGTTTGCCACGCATCCCGCACGCTTGGATGGTGACCGCCGGATCGTCGACAATCCGCTTCACCTTCCACGCATTCGCATCGGTTGTGAATGCGTAACCATCATCGAAGGGAACGACCCAAACCGGAGTCGACACGGGCGATCCATCACGACGTTTCGAAACGAATGCGATGTACTTCGCGCGGTCGATGTCTTCAGCCATGGGTCGATACTTTCAGACGAGCGGACCGTACCGGTGGACGTTTGTCCACAAACGAGACCTATAGGCGCTGGAGGAGCTTGCGAAGCCTGGCGACGATCTGGTCGAGCTCGGGATTCGTCGACGCCACCCACATGACGAAGTCGTACACCACCTTGTTCGAGAGTCGGGAAGCCTCGATACCATTGATCTCCAGAAAGACGGCCGTGGCCAACCATCCGAGCCGCTTGTTGCCGTCGACAAGTGCATGGTTGATGGCGATCGACTGGAGCAACGCTGCTGCCTTGGTTGTCAGGTCGGGGTACGCGTCCTGCCCGAAGGCAGTTGTGCCCGGTCGCGCTGCTGCAGACCCGAGCAACCCGATGTCACGGATCGGCGGCGGATCACCCAACAACCTGCAAGCCAACTCCACCAAGTCGTCGAGTTCGAGATACTCGACTGGCTCGCTCATTCGCCCAGTCGCCGAAGTGCCTCTGCGTGGCGCTGCATCACGAGGGACGAAGCCACCTCGACCCGGTCTCGGTGCAGACCTCGCGCAACGAACTCGCGCACGGCACGGCGGGCGGCCTCCTGCATGGAGATGCCCTCTGCCTCTGCGCGCTCCCGCAGGGCTTCCTGTTCGCTGTCAGTGAGGCGGAGCGTCATAGCCATGTGGAAAATGGTATCAGTTCGATACCAAACGCAGACGACGGATTTCGCAGGTACAGCCTCGACCGGAACACTGCAGCGAAGAGGTGCCGGTATGGCGAGCCCACCTGAAGGGTCATTCGATACACGTTGGTCGACCTTTGCTGATCAGAAACCACCGGCATTATCGGGGCGGAGATGACGGACCAACTCGGGCACAGAGACTGCGGCAATCTGCCACACCTGGTCGATGTCAACGCGGTGGTAGTGATGAGCGAGGAGGATCCGCAGGGCACCGACATCTCGCCAAGGGACGCTGGGACGAGCAGCCGTAAACGCATCACTGAGGGTGGCGCTCGCTTCACCGATGATCTCGAGCAGCCGCACGGCGATGCAACACACTCTCATCAAAGGCCTTTCGACCGACAGCGACGACCAGTGCGAGCTCGTCGGCCGCCTCGAGGATGTCGGCAACGCGCTGGTCGTCGCCCCGGCTCACAGAGGGACGGCCTCGCGTCGAATGTGATCATCACGATCCTTCAACCCGCCGGCAGAGACCACGTCGACAGGAACACCCAACAGCGTTTCGAGCTCCTCGCTCAAATGCAGCAGATCGAAGAGTGAACTGCCCGGCTCGAACTCCACCAGGAAGTCGATATCACTCGTCGCTGACTCATCTCCTCGAGCCACCGATCCAAAGACAGCGACCGACCGGCCCCGATGCCGTCGAGCAATCGCGCAAATCTCGCCCCGC
>JBIIKC010000071.1:0-6344 GCA_044233375.1 Ilumatobacteraceae bacterium | reverse complement strand
GACGAGGAGAGTTTCACCCGACGTCTTGGAATCGGCTCCGATGACCACCCAGTCGCCGCTGCGGGTCGAGTCGATTCCGACGAAGAACCTCTCGTCGTCTTCGATGTGGATCCTGACGTCGTTGTGTTGTTGGGATCCGAGACGGTGTCTCCAGACGGCGTTCGGTCTCTCTTGTTCGTCTTGAGTCACGTAGAAGAGCGTCGAAGAGTCTGCACTCCATGCCGTGCCGGCAGCCGACGTGTCGACGATGACATCGTCGAGATCTTCGCCAGTTTCGAGGTTGCGAATACGAAGTGTGTAGTGCTCGCTGCCATCGACATCGAACGACCATGCGAGCAAGCGTGAATCGGGGCTGATGTCGAATGCTCCGAGAGCGAAATAGTCGTGCCCGCGGGAGAGTTCGTTCTCGTCCAGAATCACGTATTCCGTTGCCGTTTCACGTGATCGTCCGCGACAGTGAATCGCATACGACAATCCCTCGACCGTCCGGGAGACGTACCACCATCCATCTTTGAGTACGGGAACGCTCTCGTCGGTTTCCTGAATGCGGGACTTGATTTCGGAGAAAATCGTTTCGACGAGAGTGGCGTGTTCTGTGAACCATTCCGCTGTGTGCGAGTTCTCGGCCTCGAGGTATTCGATGGTCCGCGAGTCCTCGCGGTTGGCGAGCCAGTGAAAGGGGTCGTTCACCACGCCTGTGGCTCGAATGTGTTCGTGGGGAACTTGGGGTGGAGTCGGTTGCGTCGTGGACACCCGCATGAGGGTACGACCGCCTGTCGGTGTGACCCACTGTGGTGACGGAGATGACGTAGAAATTCGCCCGTGTGCCTCGTCTCGATCGGGGGAGGCAGGGTTATCGTCTCGGCGTGCGCGTGTGGATCGACCAGGACCTCTGTACGGGCGACGGTCTCTGTCTCGATCATTGCCCCGATGTCTTCGTTCAACTGGAAGATGGGATCGCCTACGTCGCACAGGAGGGTCAGGCTCTCCACGACCCAGGTGGCTCGGGCAGTTTGGCCTGGGTGCCCTTGCGCAATTACCAGGCTGTGATCGACGCAGCCGAAGCGTGTCCGGGCGAGTGCATCTTCATCGAGATGCCTGCTGCCGGTGAACTGCGCGCCTCGGCTTGATGTCGTTTCGACGTCCGTTTGACAGTGAAAATCCAATCTCCACGTGAGAAACAGTTCTCCTAATTGTTACTATGTCGGTAGTGCAAATTCCCTTCACGGGACTGGACAACGGAGCAGGTCATGACCTCGTTCGATCTCGATCTCACCAAGTACTCACTCGGCTGGAGCGATGACGTCGAATATGCGTTCACTCCAGCCAAGGGTCTGAACAAGGGGGTCGTCGACCAGATCTCGTGGTGGAAGGGCGAACCGAAATGGATGACCCAGTTCCGCGAGCGCAGTCTGCGGTTGTTCGAGAAGAAGCCCATGGCGCAGTGGTTCGCCGAAAACATGCCAGACATCGACTTCCAGGACATTTTCTATTATCTGCGTCCTGCGAATGCCCAGGTCGATGAGTGGGACGATCTGCCCGAGCAGATGAAGGCGACGTACGAAAAACTGGGGATCCCCGAGGCAGAGCGAAAGTACTTGGCAGGCGTAACAGCCCAATATGAGTCGGAAGTGGTGTTCCACCGCAACCGAGAGGATCTCGAAGCGCAAGGGATCCTGTTCTGTGACATGGACACGGCGCTGCGTGAGTATCCGGAACTCGTCAAGCAGTATTTCGGCACTGTGATCCCGCCCGGTGACAACAAGTTCGCTGCATTGAACAGTTCCGTGTGGTCGGGTGGCTCGTTCATCTATGTGCCGCCAGGAGTCGAGTGCGAGATGCCACTGCAGGCTTACTTCCGGATCAACAGTGAAAACGCTGGACAGTTCGAGCGGACGCTGATCATCGCAGATGAGGGCTCGAAGGTTCACTACATCGAAGGATGTTCTGCCCCGGTGTACACGAGCGACTCTCTGCACTCGGCTGTCGTCGAGATCATCGTCAAGCCGAGTGCTCGCGTCACTTACACGACGATTCAGAACTGGTCGCCGAACGTGTACAACCTCGTGACAAAGCGGGCTCGCGTCGAAGCCGAGGGACACATGGAGTGGATCGACGGCAACATCGGCTCGAAGCTGACGATGAAGTACCCGAGCGTCTACCTCGTCGGACCGAAGGCCACGGGTGAGGTACTGAGCGTTGCGTATGCCGGGGCGGGACAGCATCAGGATGCCGGCGCAAAGATGGTTCATGCGGCTCCCGAGACGTCATCGAAAATCGTGTCGAAGTCGATCAGCAAGGACGGCGGCATCACCACGTACCGCGGCCTCGTGCGTGTCGACGAAGGTGCGTACGGATGCAAGAGCCACGTTCAGTGCGATGCTCTGATCCTGGATGAGAACAGCGAAAGCCGGACACTTCCCTACATGGAAGTTGGCGAGAAAGACGCACAGATCGGTCACGAGGCCACGGTCTCGAAGATCGCTGATGAGCAGCTGTTCTATCTCCAGAGTCGTGGCCTGTCCCAGGAACAGGCCATGGGCATGATCGTCAACGGCTTCATCGAACCGGTGACGCGTACTTTGCCCATGGAGTACGCCGTCGAATGGAGTCGTTTGATCGAACTCCAGATGGAAGGTTCTGTCGGCTGATGCCGATGCGTCGAGACTGCAAGCACTTCGAGAGCCGCACCTACGCGTCAGGCGAAACCGTACGCAAGTGCAATCTCGATCTTGCCCCTGATGCTCCTTGGCGTTGTCCGGAAAACTGTTCGGGTTATGCGCCGCGCATGGATGCAGGTTGGTCCTACGGTTCACTCGTGACGCCTCGGACGCCCGACGAACCGCCTGGTCTCGATGATGGATCGGCGGCAGCGGTGCTCGACATGGCGGAGGAAATCTTGAATTCCGTTGGTGCGCGGGTACTCGCCGAAGTCGAAGCAGAGCGAGCGGCGAAGAAGAAGCGTTGGTTCAGGCGACGCAAGAGTTGAGCGAGAGTTGAGCGCGCCGAAATGGGTCGAGCACATCGCAAATCAGCAAGACTGTGCCGGCCAGTTGCACTGCACGACGTCGGCGATCTTCGTGAGTCAATTTCTCCTATCTCGGTAGTAGTATTTCGGCGTGCCCGTTCTTACCGCAGACGTGGCGTCACTCCTCGGCGAATCGTGGAACAACGTTCGTCGGTCCGCCTTCGAGCGGGCGAAGTCGGCGCCGTTCCCCTCTCCTGAAGAAGAAATCTGGCGATACAGCCGAATCTCGGAATTGTCCATCGAAGAGTTCAGTCCGGTCACGTGTCCGTCGACGGTCTCGGCCGAAAACGTTCCTGCAGGTGTGAGCATCACGAAGGTCGCACGCGGAGAATCATTGCCGGACGGAGTGCGCTCGGACCTGTTCGATGCGAGCGATCGTGACGACAGCGGTCTATTCGACGATCTGAACCTGGCGTTGATGGATGTCGTGATCGTGTCGACGAAGCCAAACATGGTATTCGAGCAAGCGATCATCGTGACCCACGAACTTTTCGAGCAAGGTGCCGCCTACTTTCCGAGACTCGTCATCGATGCTGCTGAGAACTCAGAAGTCACTGTT
Organism: Ilumatobacteraceae bacterium; assembly: GCA_044233375.1. Lineage (GTDB taxonomy): Bacteria > Actinomycetota > Acidimicrobiia > Acidimicrobiales > Ilumatobacteraceae > Casp-actino8. The sequence continues at coordinate 2,757 of JBIIKC010000071.1, read as the reverse complement.
GTCGAAAGATTCGTATCACCGGATGGTTGCAGACTTCTCGTCGTTCCAGCTCTCGATGTTCGAACCGCAAAAGCTGCGCGAGTTAAGTATCTCGGTATCAATGAACTGGGTGATGCTTCGTGGGAGATTGCGTCACAGCAATCGAGCGGTGATAGGGATTCGGACACCCTGCTTGCCACAGTTGCTCTCGGAGGTGACTATGCCCGCGTGAGTACGGCAGCGCGGCTCGTCGGACAGGCCGGCAACACGCGCCAAATAGCGATCTATTTCACTGGTGGTGAGCAAATGCACGACTTTCGAACGCGTCAAGAGCATGCGGCTCCGAAGACGACGAGTGATCTTCTGTTCAAAGGCGCCATCCAGGATCAGGCAAAGAGCGTGTACACCGGTCTGATCAAGATCCACAAGGAAGCAAAGGGATCTTCGGCATTTCAGACGAACAGGAACCTGACGTTGTCCAAAGGGGCATGGGCCGAAAGCGTTCCGAACCTCGACATCGAGACGAATGATGTGAAGTGCAGTCACGCTTCGACTGTTGGGCCGATCGACGAAGACCAGCTCTTCTATCTCGAGAGCCGAGGTATCCGTCCGGATGTTGCGGAGCGTCTCGTGGTTCTCGGGTTCTTCGACGAAGTCCTCGATCAATTGCCCGTGGGTGGACTCGCTGCAGGGCTGCGAAAGAAAGTGGCCGACAAACTCTCGATTGGGACCGAGTCATGAGTGCGTCTTTCCCCTTGTCTCAATTCGCAGAGGGAACCGCAACGCGTGTCGTCGTCGATGGTCTTCCCGTTGCGGTAGTCCGCATCAAGGAGCAGGTCTTTGCCATAGCTGATACCTGCAGCCATGCAGCGGTGTCATTGAGTGATGGCGAAGTGTGGTGCGAAGCGATGCAACTCGAATGTCCCAAGCACGGAAGTGCGTTCAGCCTGTTGACGGGCGAGCCTGACACGTTGCCAGCTACTCAACCGGTTGCGGTGTACGACGTATCGATCGACAATGACAAAGTTGTCATCTCAGGAGGAGCGTCATGAGCTCTCTCATCATCGAAAACTTGCACGCAACTGTTGCGGGCAAGGAAATTCTTCGGGGGGTGAACCTGCAGATCGAGTCCGGCGAAGTCCACGCTGTGATGGGTCCGAATGGCGCCGGTAAGAGCACCTTGTCAGCGATCGTGATGGGTAAGCCCGGGTATACGGTGACTTCAGGGTCGGTACGGCTCGACGGTGTCGAGATGCTCGGTCGACCGACGTGGGAGCGGGCTGCAGCCGGTCTGCACCTCGTGATGCAGTACCCGACCGAAGTTCCCGGTGTGCGGGTGCTCGATGTGCTTTCCGAGGCCTTGCGCGGTCGCGGCCGATCCGCCGAACTCTCCACTCTCGAAGCCACGGTCCGTGCCGAATCGGCACGTATCGGATTCGATGAGCGTCTGCTCGAACGCGCCGTCAACGTGGACCTCTCCGGTGGTGAGAAGAAGCGCAACGAAACTCTGCAGCTGTCGATCCTGAAGCCGAAATTTGCGATTCTCGACGAACTCGACTCGGGACTGGATGTCGACGCTCTTCGTGACTGTGCGCGCAGAGTCATGGATGCGACCGAACAAGACGACCTCGGGGCGATCGTGATCACTCACTACAGCCGCCTTTTGGAGGACTTGAAGCCGGATCGGGTCCACATTCTCGTCAAGGGACGCATCGTGGAAAGTGGTGGCCCCGAGTTGGCCGACGTCTTGGAACGAGACGGCTATGCAGCGTTCGCTCCCGACGAGCCAGCGAACGCTGCGACCAGCGAGACTATGGGTCTCGGCCTTTCCCCCTGACGGAGAAAGACCGCTCGTAGTCTCAGTTCAACGGAAGGTCACACTCGGCCGCAATGTCCAAGAATGTTTGGAAGAACTCATCAGGCATCTCTGCGGACGGGTCCTGAAGTGAAATCGTCATGATTTCCCGGATGAAGTCCTCGTCGAGGTTCTTGGCTACGCATTCCGCTCCCTCGCCGTCCCACTGACTCGTCATCTCTTCTGCAAGGGCAGCCTTGACATCGACACAGCCGAGAAGGGAGTCGACGATGACGCCGATCTCGTCATCGGAGAAGTCGTACTCTTCGATGTCTCCGACGTTGTCCACAGTCATGCCGAGGTCTTCCAGACGATCCTGTCCGATACCCGAGACGATCGACCCAGCGACACAAGAAGCTTCTTCCTCAGTGCTGACCCCACTCGAGCTCTCGGCGTAGATCTCCTCGGAGAGAGCCTCGGCCAGTGGGCTATCAGTCGACGAGCCAGAATCGCCGCCGCCGCAACCACCAATGAGCAGTGCCCCTGCACCGAAAAGCATCGTCACCTTGCGCATCATTTCTCCTTGGACATGCGACGGAGTTCGTCTCCGCCGATGCACACAATGATGTCACGAATCTCGGCGTTTCGTCTCAGGATTGGGATATTGCCGAGTGCTTGCGAGAGTCGGATGTGTACCGGCTCACATGGATCGCAGACGACGAATCCGCTCCTCGGTGGCCGGGTGAGTGGAGAAGAGTCGGGACATATTGACTGCACCCGTGCGACGCCCTCCGAACTCGGCAAGAGGATTGTGGATGTATGCCTGAGCCTGAGCGGGTGAAACGTTCATCGGTGAACGAACAGCAAGCACTTCGATCTTTTCGAGAGCACGTGCGAGCGGTTCGCCGGTGCCGAGGAGCTCGGCAGCGCTTCGATCAGCCTCGAACTCACGACTACGGCTGACCGCCATCTGAATCAACGAG
>JBIIKC010000070.1:0-6358 GCA_044233375.1 Ilumatobacteraceae bacterium | reverse complement strand
ATGTCAGTGAGGTCGGATCTGGCTGAAATGCTGACACGAGCCGGACGCCCTGTTGGGTGATCCGCAACTTTGTTTGGGTCGCACAAATCGAGAGCGGTGTACCGCCGTGGGGAAAGTCCCCGATCTGAAGCGCAGTTGAGTCCGGGGTGTTCGCAATAGCCTTGGAAGAGATGAGCGAGAGCGATCTCATTCGGCGTACTACGCGCCCAGGGACCGTCGAGTCCATTCGTCAAGATCTCCGAGCACTTGGTGTGGCGCAGGGCGATGTCTTGATCGTTCATTCGTCGTTGAGTTCCCTGGGCTGGGTCGCTGGTGGAGCTGCGGCTGTCGTCGATGCACTTCTCGAGGCTGTTGGATCGAGTGGAACGGTGTCGATGCCGGCTCACAGCGGGGATTGGTCCGACCCAACAGGGTGGGCGAACCCTCCTGTGCCGTCGACCTGGTGGTCTGACATCATTGATGGGCGACCCGCCTTCGATCCTTACAAGACACCGCTTCGGGAGATGGGTGCAGTCGCAGAGAATCTCTTGAAGCGGCGAGAGACACTTCGGAGTAGCCACCCTTTACATTCTCAGATGGCGTACGGAAGGCAGGCCGAGAGGATTGTTTCCAGCCACCCGTTCGATGACAGCTTCGGTGATCGATCTCCTCTTGGACGGCTCTACGAGTTGGATGCCAAGGTCCTGCTCATTGGTGTGGGGCACGCTCAGAACACGTCGCTGCACCTTGCGGAGTCGCGTGCACAATGGCCTGGTAAGACGAAGGTCGAGTTCGGGTCGAGAGTCATGACGAGTGATGGACCGACGACGACGACATGGATGGGCGATGATGTCGACGCCGACGACTTCGAAGCTCTTGGGCACGACCTCGAGAAGATGTGCGCGATCAGAATTGAACGGGTGGGTCAGGCGGAGAGTCGATTGGCCAACATGCGAGACATTGTGGATGCTGCGGTGCCGTGGTTCGCTTCGCATCGGGCGTGAGTGACGTTCAGTGGTCGGGCCCCTGAACTCGATCGCGTCGATCCCGATTCTCGATCACCCGACCTGTCTGTGAATTCTCGTCAGGATGTGGAGGATTCTCCACAGTTTTCGCTCAGGCTGGCGAAGAGTACGATCCCGCAGCGTGATCGATCGACTCACGACGGAACGTCTCGTCCTTCGGCGATGGACAACTGAGGATCGTCGACCCTTTGCTGAGTTGAACTCTGATCCTGAAGTGATGCGCTTCTTTCCCAGACCACTGACCAGAGAGGAGTCCGACGCGCTCGCCGACCGCATCGAAGAAGGTTTCGATCGAAGTGGTTTCAGTCTGTGGGCTGTCGAGGTGGAGAAGCAGTTCGCCGGCTACACGGGACTGAAAGATATTCCGTTCGACACACCGATGGGCCCACATGTGGAGATCGGTTGGCGTTTCGCACGGTGGGCATGGGGTCAGGGATATGCGACTGAGGCAGCGGAATGCGTGATGGCTGCAGCATTCGGAATCTTTGCATTGTCCGATGTCTATTCGTATACGACCGAGTCGAACTCGAAGAGTGAAGCGGTGATGAAGCGGATCGGCATGGTTCGACGCGCGGACCTCGACTTCGATCATCCGAACACCCCCGGATGGTGGGGTGCTCGACACATCGTCTACCATGCTCAATCGAGCGAGGCGGTGGGAGACACCGACGGAGGTGTCGCACGCCCGAGGCAGGCTTGACTCTCGGATCCTGATGGCCTCGTGCTCTCTGTAATCTCAACCCCATGAGTTCGTTGTCACCGACCGATCTGGTTCTCGAGCGCGTCGTTCCGGTCTCGCCCGAGCAACTCTGGAGAGGTTGGACCGACGCAAAGATTCTCACCAAGTGGTTCACGCCAGCCCCATGGATCACCGAACAGGCAGAGATCGAAGCCTTCCCCGGTGGAATCTTTCGAACTGTGATGTGCGGACCAAACGGAGAACGTAACGAAGGCAGTGGGTGTGTTCTCGAGGCGGTCGAGAACCGACGCTTCGTGTGGACGAGTGCACTCGGACCAGGGTTTCGTCCGATCATCGCGGACGAAGGATTTCTCTTCACAGCGATTCTGGAATTCGAGCCCACAACGGGTGGAACGATGTATCGCGCGACTGCACGCCACTCGTCAGCAGAAGATGCGGCTTCGCATGCTGACATGGGCTTCGAAGCAGGTTGGGGTGCAGCGTTGGATCAACTGGTTGCTCTCTCCCTTTGAGATGATGCCGATCTCGACGGCTACGTTGACTTCTCATGAGTTCGGATCTGCGAACAGCGAGCAACGGTGACCTTGCCCAAATTCGAGTGACCTTCATGCGGTCGTTCTGGGAAGACCCCGTTGTTCGTTGGCTGTTTCCTGATGACGAGGACTTTCGCGATGGCTCGATGATGATCGATTTCTTCCGTCGACTCATTGCCCATGGCTGTGGTTCGGTGACTCACGATGTGGTTGCATTCGCGCTATGGATCCCGCCGGGTCGACCCGACGTCGAGATCGAACCGACACCGGTGGCTCCGCCGGCAGAGGATCTCATCACCAGGTTCATAGCCCTTGGTGAAGCCGTTGCCGCACACACGCCATCGGAGGATCATTGGTATCTCCAAACCATCGGGACGCATCCGGATTGGCAGCGGAGAGGACTCGGCTCACGTTTGATCGAAGAGGGACTCTCCTGGGCTCGGCGAGACGGGCTCGGTGTGTATCTCGAAACCGAGACTGTCGACAACGTTGCCTACTACCGACATCTAGGTTTCGATGTTCGCAGCGAATGGGACGTCGATGCCGGAGGTCCGCACATGTGGGGCATGTGGCATCCGTGCAGCTGATTGCGTAATGAAAGAAGTCGACGGGTCTGCGTGAGAGGTTGTGTCAATCGAGTTCTGCGAGGCGAGCCTTGACGAGCTTGCGCAGGAGACCTGTATTCACCTTCCATCCGATCGGGACTTTGAAGGTGTGTTTGTTGACTCCCAACTCACGCAAGTCATCGGAGAACTCACCGATGACGTCTTTGCTGAATGGATTGACCGTCAGATGGTTCTTGGCCGCAGAGAGACCGACGACGTAACCATTGGGAGCTTTGAGAATCGGTTGGTTCCAAGCAATGACCAACTCGAGTTGGGGATTGGTCTTCATGATTGCTGCGAAGATCTCACGCGCAGTCGCTGCAGCCCCGGAGTCGATCGATGAGAAATACTCATCAGGGTTCGAGTACCGCTTCGACGTCGCTGATCCGCGTACCGACATGACGACAGCGTTGGCATGAACCTTGCTGAAACCGAACTTCTCTTGGAGAAGAGCCATCTGGTCGGCGTACTTCGCATCACCGAGATCACGAACTCTTGTGATCCAGTGGCTCATGGGTTTGCCGTGCTTCTTCTCGATGGCCGGGAAGTACTTGGATCGTTCGCCAGATGATTCCGCCATCGGTTCGTCCTCAGAATCGGTTGGGGCGAACAACGTGAGCCGGCGTGATCCAGGCGACGGTCGCGTACGTGTCGAAATAGTTCGTGTTCAACATTTCCATGATTGACTCGGCGACCTTGTCTGTCACCACAGTCTCGAGGCGGATACTGGGGCCGTTGAGATCGAGTGAATGCTTGCCGGTGACTCCTTCGCCACGAACCGAACTCACGGAGTAACCCTTCGCTCCACATTTCTTGATGTCGTCGATCAACTTCTGCTCGACGACGGACTCACTGATGATCGTGACCAACTGGCGGATGTGAGTGTTCATGGGACTCCCTCAGCTGAGCGCTTCTGCCAATGCGATGTAATACGGAATGCCGAGTGTCAGATTGAACGGGAAGGTGACACCCAAGGAAGTCGTCACATAGAGACCAGGACTGGCCTTCGGCAGAGCAATTCGCACCGCGGCTGGGGCAGCGATGTACGACGCACTGCCGGCAAGTGTGGCAAGGATGGCGATGCCACCAGTCGAGAGATCAGCGGCCTTTCCGAGAAGTGCACCGAGCAGGCCATTGATGAGCGGGATAGCGATACCAAGTAGAACCACTCGCAAACCGGCGGATCTGATGTCACGCAGTCGTTCTGCGGCGATGACACCCATTTCGATCAAGAACAACGTGAGCACTCCTGCGAAGAGACCGACGAACACAGGGTCGGTCGGGGAGAGCCTCTCTTTGCCGACGATGACACCAATAGCGAGTCCGGTGACGAGCAGGGCGATACTTCGCCCTCGCACGACCTCTGACAAGGCTTCCTTCCATGACGACGAACCTGCGGAACTGCGCGAGAGCAAGAGAGCAACGATGATCCCGATGATTTCGAGGATTGCAAGGAGAGCCGTCATGAAGCCCTCATAGGTAATGTCCCGAGTGTCGAGAGTCGACAGCACCACTGTGAAGGTCACGGCCGAGACCGATCCGTAATGTGCAGCAAGCGCAGAAGAGTTGACCACGTCGAGCTTGCCGAGCAGTCGAAACAGGAAGAACGCAATTACGGGCGTGAGGATGCCGAGAAGAATCGCAGCAAGGAGCGGCTTCCAGAACTCTGAGGGTTGAACATCGGAGAGCGCTGTCCCACCTTTCAGCCCGATTGCCAGCAGGAGGAATGTGGACAAGATCGGATAGAGCGACTCCGGTAGGCGAACGTCGAATCTGGCCAACGTTGCAACGATCGCAACGAGGAATGCGATGACGGGGGCGGTCAGCAGGTTGTCCGCAAGAGATGCTGCGATCATTTCGGAGGACTCGAACCTTCGTAGAAGAAACTGACCAAACGCTATATCCCGGATCATGGTTGATGGGGTCGCCGCCAGTACTCGACGAGTTCCGGAATGTGCCCCTATTTCGGCTGGATCGGAGGGAGCCAATCCGGCGTCCGAGTAGGTCCCGGGAGCCGTGCTGGTGGCAAACTTGGGCCATGAGCTCCATGACAACCGATGCCGAACTGTCACCCGAAGAAGCCGAATCCTTCCGAGCCCGAGTCCGGGCCTTTCTCGAGGAGCACGCCACCGGAGCAGAGCGAGGCGGTTCGGATTCAGTAGGAGTCGGACAGACCTTCCAGCAGAAGTTGACCGAGGCCGGGCTTGCGGGTCTCGTGTATCCGAAGGAGTACGGCGGAGCGGGGCTCACGCGTGCTCACGATCGCATCTATCGCGAGGAGTACTCGAAGTATCCCGATATGACTTTCGAGTTGACGATCAGTCACGGTATGTGCCTGCCGGTTCTGAACCAATTCGGTACGGAAGAGCAGAAGAAGCAGTTCATGCCCGACAACATCGCGGCACGCACGATGTGGTGTCAGATGTTTTCCGAGCCGGGTGCCGGATCGGACGTTGCGAGCCTGCAGACCAAGGCTGAACTCGACGGCGATGAGTGGGTGATCAACGGTCAGAAAGTCTGGACGACGCTGGCCCACGTCAGTCACTACGGCGTGATCATCGCCCGAACGAATCCAGATGTTCCCAAGCACGCAGGAATCTCGATGTTCATCATCGACATGAAGGCACCTGGCGTCGAGATTCGTCCAATTCACCAAATCGATGGGGGTAACCACTTCAACGAGATCTTCTTGACGGACGTGCGCATTCCCAAGTCGTGGTTGCTCGGTGAATTGAACAATGGCTGGAATCAGGCAACTGCCATGCTCATGTTCGAGCGTGTTGCGATCGGAACGGGATCGTCGAGTGGAGTTTCCCACACTCTTGCAGACCGTCTCATCGATGTAGCGAAGAACAACGGCAAGCTCTCAGACCTTGTCGTCCGTCAAGACCTCATGAAGCTCTACAGCGAGGAGACCACCAAGTCACTCGTGGCGATGCGCACCCGTGCGGAGTTGAAGGCAGGAAAGGTTCCCGGTCCTGGTGGATCTCTCGGCAAGCTACACGGTGCGAAGATTGCGAAGTTCAGTCGGACATTGATCAACCGTCTCGTCGGTCCCGATACCGACGCTTGGGAAGGCAGTGGGCGTGGTGAGAACTGGGGTCGCTACATCCTGTCGAGTTTCCAGTCGAGCATCGCTGGTGGAACCGATGAGATCCAGAAGAACATCATTGGCGATCGAGTTCTCGGCTTGCCCCGTGAGCCGATGGTCGACAAGGACATGCCATTCCGCGATCTCAAAGTTGGAACTCAGCGCTGAGAGATACGACCTTCATGAAGGTCTCACAAATTTGGAAATACCCCGTCAAGTCGATGGTCGGCTCGCAGGTCGAGACATGCTCGATCGACATCCGTGGAATCGAAGGTGATCGTCTCTGGGCGGTACGAGATCTCGACAACGGCGGAATCCGCGGTGCCAAGAAATTCGGTGAGTTGATGCTGCTCGGGGCACGTTTCGTGGATGGGCACAATGTGGAGATCTCCTCCACCGACGGCCGAGTCGTGCGATCCGATGAC
>JBIIKC010000068.1:0-6496 GCA_044233375.1 Ilumatobacteraceae bacterium | reverse complement strand
GAAATCTTGAAGACGACGAGGTTCGAGAGTTCACGTTCTTCGTCGATGCGGAGTCCTACGGGCTGAGTGGTTACGACGCGGCAGCCCTTGCGGCAGATGAAAGTGATCTGCACGAAGCCGGAATCGTCTCAGTGGACATTCCGTCCGGATATGGCGGAGATTTCGGCGATCGCGTACCGGTACGAGTGCGCGCGACTGCTCGCGGGCTGCGCTTCTATGCGAAGTTGCTCGGGATCCGCGATCCGATGCAAATGGACGAACTCCAACGAGTTTGTTCAGCGCAACGTCGTTCGTCGCCCGAGTGGTGAATTTCGCTGGGCGAGTGGGGTGACGGTGAGTCGATCTGTAAGCGGGATTCTGTCGGCCAGGTTGCCCCGACCGGGTGACCATCCATCTGTGCGATCTACCCGAGAATTGCTCCGGATACCGGAGCGAGCGAACCACTCATGTTCCCTGCTCGATCTTGCTCCGAGTGGGGTTGGCCGAGCTGACGAAGTCACCTTCGACACTGGTGCGCTCTTACCACACCGTTTCACCCTTACCTGAGCCAGTTGCCCGGCCATCGGCGGTCTCTCTCTGTTGCACTGTCCGTGAGGTCGCCCCCACCTGGCTCCCGCCAGCACTCTGTTCTATGGAGTCCCGACTTTCCTCAGTCGAATCCGAAGACCCGACCGCGGTCACCCGATCGACTCACCGTCGCCTTCAGGCTAGGGGAGATCTCGACTCTGGCGGACACGGATATTGCCGGGTCGAAAAGATGTGTGACGATTCAGCTGTCGAGGTACTCGTAGGCCATCGAGTTGAGACTCGGGGTCTCGAGATTCACTGTTGTGCGTACGCCTGATTCGTTCGGCGCACCGAGAGTTACTGGGATCGGGGATTGCGTACCGAACGATGTGGGGACTGCATAAGCAGATGCAGGAACATCGGTTGTCTCGGCATATTCCGCTGACAGTGGTAAACCGAACGTCGACACGAGTCGGTCCGTGTTGAGGAGCGATCCGAGTACTGCTGCATGACGCGCCTCTTGTTCGCCGATTCCCATCGCTGCAGCGCGCAGCGCCTTGTCGTTGAGGAGCGGCACGTACGCCTGGTACGTCGCTCCGGCCAAGGTCTCGAGTGCGTAGGCCAGGTTGATGATGTCGGCCACGGGGTCCTCGGTCGGCGGCACACCCGATGCCTCGTCGCCGAGTATGAGAGCGAGGGCAGGCTCGATGTAGATCGACTGCAGACGAGGATTCGGCTTGTCGAAGACTCGACCACCGAGTTGCTCGGTCAGCGTTGCGGCGGCATCTGCATGACCGCGGTGATCGCTGAGGAAGCGCGATGCGAGTTTCGACGCATCGCCACTCAGGAGGTCTGCCACCGCCTCGTAAACGAAGATAGCGTTGTATTCGAGCGATGTGGCCGTGCGCAGAAGAGTCACGTCGGTGACGGGAGCATCGGGCAGGTCCTGTGATTCGGGAGCATTCCCGATGACCGGGATACCACTCGACTCGGTTCCGCCTCCACATGCGGCGAGGAGCGCGCCGAGGGAAATGGTTGCGCCACCGGCGAGGAAGAAGCGCCTGCGACTCAGAGCAGATCTGAGCTCGAGAGGAGCGGCATCCGCTGCGCGGGCGATCTGGGCGAGGACTTTGATGTCATTCGATTCGTTGTTGCTCATGTCAGCTCCGTCTTCAGGCGATCGGTGTCGGGTTGAGGGGCGTCGGCGTGAGCGGCTGAACAGCCGGTGTCCTGAAGAATGCGTCGGCATCTCCCGTTGGGGAGAGGCCAGCGAGAACTGCGAGCGCAGCCGAGTGACGTGCCTCGACGATGAGAATCGATGCGATGAGCGCCGACCCTTCCGTTCCATCCAGCTGGGCGAGCAGGGACTGGTGGGTTGCAACGAGAGTGTTCTCGAGGTCGTGGGCGGCGCGGGCCATCGAGTCGGCTTTGGAGGCGAACAAACTGCGCAACGCGGTGAACAGCGCCTCATCACGTTGTTGGGGCGCCGAAGTGCCGATCACTGCAGAGATCGCTTGGGCGTAGGCATCATGGTGCGCTGCGATCGCCGCAAGGCTCGGAAGTTGCTGACCTCCAGCCCCAGCCTCGACGGCGAGACGGTAGAGGTCACGGGCAGCGAGTTCGACGGTTTGGGCGAACCCCAGAAGTTGCGCGTCAGCCGCCGTTGGACGACGTGGTGCTGCAGTCGTTGTGGGGGATTCGTCTGTCGATTCAATCGGCGTCGTCACAATGGTCCTTTCCCAAATCCTTCTCAGCCTTATGCCTGAGTCGGGGTGAGAGCAACTCCGACTCTAGAAGTCGAGCACCGACAGTTCGGGTATCCATTCGGCGGCACGGGTCACAGCTTTTTCCCACTTTCGACGACTTTCGTCGCGATCGACCGAAGGATCGGGATCCACGGTGGTCGCTGGTGACCAGAGGGCCTCGATGTCGGCAAGACCGGACCATGTGCCGACTGCGAGACCTGCGAGATAGGCGGCTCCGAGTGTGGTTGCCTCGGTCACAGGGGAGACGGAAATCGACCGTCCCGTGGCGTTGGCAAGTGCTTGGACAAACGTTGGATTCCGGCTCATCCCGCCATCGATTCGGAGTTCGGCGATTCGGAGTTCGGCGTTTCGGTTCTCGGCAATCGCGATTCCAGATGGGTCGATCGAAGGATGGTCTCGGATCAACGACTCGAGCAGGTCTGCTCCGCGGTGAGCGACGCCTTCCAGTACTGCTCGCACGACGTGCGCGCGGGTCGAACCCCGGGTGAGACCGAGAAGGGTCCCGCGTGCGCCGTAGTCCCAACTCGGAGTCCCGAGCCCAAGGAGAGCGGGAACGAAGACGACTCCGTCGGAAGAGGGGCATTCCTGAGCAACGTCGTGACTCTCAGAAGCAGAGTCGATCAAGCCGAGATCGTCGCGCAGCCATTCGATGTTCGTTCCAGCTGAGAGCATGATCGCTTCAGCGCCCCAGACGATGTCTGTTGACACGATGTCTGTCGACGACGAGGCAGCCGAGTTGCTGCTCCATGCGACGATCGGAAATGTTCCGTTCACCGTGCGGGCCGAATCTGCAGGAGCACGTGTGTCGAGGCAGACGTTCATCATGCCGCCAGTTCCGAAAGTGCTCTTGACCATGTTTGGACGGACGCAGGACTGACCGAGAAGTGAGGCCTGTTGGTCGCCGACGAGCGAGGCGATCACGGGCGAACCCGGGAGGGCGGATGCTTCGCCGATCACACCTGACGACGTGACGATGTTCGCCAGCATTTCGCTCGGAATCCCGAGGGCCGAACATGCGCGTTGGTGCCAGAGCGGACCTTTCGATGATGTGATCTCGCAGAGTCCGGTCACTGCGGCGTTCGAATGATCCGTGACATGCAACGAGCCACGGGTCAACGTCCATACGATCCAACTATCGACTGTTCCGATGCAGACATCGTGAGCACGAGATGCAATGGCAACTCGATCTCCGATCGCCGAAGCAAGAATGGAAACTGCTTTGGTTGCGGTCTGGTTGGGGGCGAGGGCAAGGCCATGTTCCGAACGGGCAACGATGCATTCGTTCACTGTTCGCAGGTCCTGCCATCCGAGAGCAGGTCCGAGTGGTTGGCCCGTGCGCCGGTCCCACACGATCGTCGATGCTCTCTGGTTCGTGACGCCGACTGCGGCAACGGGGCCTCCCATTTCCAGAGCGGCACGCGCAACATCGAGAACGTGGCGAGCCATCTCGGCGGCATCGAATTCAACGAGACCCGGGAAGGGAGTATCAGGTGCGAACTCTCGGTAGTGGAGAGCATCGATGGTTGCGTCGTCCCGGACAATTCCGGCGCGAAGGCCACTCGTGCCGACATCGATGACGAGGATCGACGATGTGCTCATTGTTGGGGAGGTGTCGGTCGACGGCCTTGGGGATACACGCCTTTGGCTTGCAGAGACGATCCGAGGATGCCGCCGATGGCACCTGCCGACACCGCCACCAGCATGTTGAGGATGACTCCGCTCCACGTGACGTCACCCCCGCGTAGAAGCTTGACCACGATGAAGATGCTCTGGGGAATGGCATATGCACCGGAAGCGGTGACGACCGCATGACTGAGGGGCGTTCCGCGCTGTTGGTGCCAGGCAGCGACCGCTGAGCCGAGGAGAAAACCAACTGTGGCAAGGAAGACGAGAAGGATTGCGATGCTCGAACCGGAGGCGATTCGTGCCGCAATCGAAAACGGCACTGCAAAGACCAGGGCAACGGATGCTCCCGCTCGGATCGCAGGAAGATCCCACCGACCCTCGTCTCGCGCGGACACTCCTCGAGAACTCAATTCGGCCACGGTGTCCCTCGAGCGGAGTCGTCGAATGGGCTGTTCACGAGACCCATCTTGCCAGGATTCAAAATCCCATTCGGGTCGAGAGCTGTTTTCAATGATTGAAGGACGGCGTGAGCGGAACCGAGTGCCTCGGCCACGAATCGTGCTCGATTGAGACCGATTCCATGATGATGGCTGAGGTTGGCTCCCGCAGTGAGGGCCGCGCGAGAGCCCGCGTTCCACAGCGCTACGTAGGTCGACTCCACGTCCCCGGGAGGGGGAGTGGCGGCAAAACTGAAGTAGAGACATGCACCATCGGAATAACTGTGCGAGAGGTGGCAGCTGGCGGCTCGAGCATGTGTGACTCCCAAGAACGCAGCGCGGACGTTCCGGTAGATCTCCTCGAGGTTCGCCCACGGTGCTGCAACTTCCATCGTGTCGACGACGAACCCTTTTCGCGTCAGAGTCTGAAGCGCGCTCGTGTCGTTTCGGTGCTCCATCCAACGTTGGACGAGGTCCGTGGAGATCGGGTGACAGCCGTCAGTTGCGAGGCATTCCTCGTGGACGATCGACATGGTCGCTCCGACACTCGCGGGGTCGCCCTGATCGAGAACCAAGAGAGCACACGTCGTTCCGTCACCACCGTGACTTCTCTGCGTCTCGATCTCGTCGTACAGGCGCAGAACAGCTGGGGTGGCGCCTCGCTGGACGATACGTCGGCATGCGTCGATCCCGGTCGCGAAATCGGCGAAGAGATATGCGCCGTTCTCCTCGCGGCTCGGCAATGGATGGCATCGCAACCACACACGGGTGATGATGCCAAGGGTGCCTTCGCTTCCGACGAAGACGTTTTCCAAGTCGGGTCCACTGGCTGCTCGAGGTGCGGCTCCGAATTGGACGACTGATCCCGAGGCCAGAACTACCTCGAGTCCGCAGACCATGTCTTCGATCTTGCCGTAGCGAGTCGACATCTGGCCGGCGCCGCGACATGCCACCCAACCTCCGACTGTCGAGATGGCAAAGCTTTGGGGAAAGTGGCCAAGAGTCAGACCGGCCGCGGCCAGCTCTTCTTCGAGCCGAGGACCGAAGGTGCCCGGCAACACCTCGACGATGTTGCTCGTCGAGTCGATACTCACGACGCCAGACATCGAAGTCATGTCGAGGATCACGCCGCCGAAGAGTGGAACCGAAGCTCCGCACACGCCGCTGCGACCAGCGGCTGCCGTCACTGCAATGCCCTTGTCATTGCAGTACGAGAGAACTCGGGACGTTTCTTGCGTCGTCTGCGGTTTCACGATGGCTGAAGCAATCACGGGAACCTCGCCCTGTAGAGCCCAGTGCATCGAAAGTGGCCACCAGTCGCGTCCCGCATCGGCGACACGGTCGACGTCGGTATCCACGGGGCATATCGAGCGAAGATGTTCGATGTCTTCTGGCGACAGAGGTGATCTCGCAGTCGGGAAATGACTGCGGACGAGCGCGCCGTCCTGTGTCACGATCTCGATCGGCGTTGCCGGTAGTGGGGAGTTTTCGTTCATCTCGTCAGTTCATGTTCTGTCAGTGCTGCGGACACGCTCTCATGGTCGCAGATCTCGTGGTACGCGTGCACCTCGCGATCGATGCGATCCCCGTCCCATCCGAGGAGAGGAGCCATCAATAGAGCCGTTGCGTGTGCTGCATCTCGGGAGCCGTGTCGATCGAAGAGCAAGGCGCGCGTGCGTCGCGAGAGAACATCATCGACAGTGAGCGCCATTTCTTCGCGCACAGCGAAGATCACTTCAGCCCGCAGATAGGGCAGCCCAGGCACCAGCGGTCGACCAAGACTCTCGTCACGAGAGATGAGGTCGGCGATTCGAGTCCAGTCGGTGCCGAATCTGCTCCACAAATGATCATCGAGCCGAGTGAATCGAGCAAGCGGTCTCCCTCTGCTCGCTCCATGGAGGAGAAGTCGTTTGGTTCTACAGCGATGACGTGAGAAGGTTCCGATCGACAAGCCGAGCGCGGGTGCCAATGCATCGATGGCATCTTCGGCCATCTCGCGGTAGGTCGTGAGTTTGCCGCCGGTGACCGTGACGAGAGCACCGTGATCGACGGACACTTTGTGGCGACGTGAGAGGTCTGCTGTTCGGCTTTTCGAAGGGACCCCTTCCGAATCGTCACCATGTGCATCCTGAAAGGGAACCACAAGAGGTCTGAGTCCCG
>JBIIKC010000067.1:0-6557 GCA_044233375.1 Ilumatobacteraceae bacterium | reverse complement strand
AGCATGTCGGGATCTCACCGAAGCAAGCTGGCACGACTGTGCGCTGAAGGCGTCCTGGACCGACATGTCGCATGCGCGCGGATCGTGGTTTGCGACAGCGACGAGGTCGAGTCCTGGTCGAATGGTCTTGGAGTCGAGTCCGTCCGCGTGACAAGCAGCGGACTGAACGCCTCACTCGAGGAAGCCCTTGCAACCATTCGCATTCGACACCTCGACGTCGATCTGGTCATCGCACATGGAGACATCGTCGAACCCTCGGGTCTCGACGATGTGATCACCGGTCGCAAGTACCTACCTGGTTCGGAGGAAACGTCGTTCCGCGACGCGCCCCCCAATGTTGTGATCGTTCCCGACCGGCGACGAGACGGCACCAACGTTCTTCGTTTGGATCAAACCGCCCTCGAGCATTGGACATTCGACTACGGTCCGGCCTCCTTCGAGAAACATCTCCGCCAAGCTCTGTCTCGGGGTTTGCGAGTCGACATCCATCTGGACGAGGGTCTCGCACTCGATGTGGACGTTCCCGAAGATCTGAACCATCCCCGGGTCCAGACATTCCTGAGTGAGCATGCTTTGTTCACTGACGAAGTATCGAACCCCCATGAATCGATGAAACCAGATCGTCGACCCCACGAAAGTGATCCCTCATGAGCGCTTCTGCCGATTCCTCCTCCGACCGAACCGACGCGTCGATCACCCGCGGAGAAACGTCTGAAAACGATCCGGGCCAGCCCCCGACGACTCGTTCGAGAGCAGAGCAGGACATCACCAGCGTCGATCTGCCGACGCCGGCAATCGCGCTTGCTGTCGGTGCGCATCCCGACGACATCGAATTCGGATGCGGAGGAACTCTGGCCAAATGGGCACAGGCCGGCTGTCTCGTCCATCACCTCGTCTTGACCGATGGCTCCAAGGGGACATGGAATCCCGATGCCGATATCCAAGCACTCGTCTCGACTCGACGCGAAGAGCAACGTGAAGCGGCCCGTCGACTGGGAGCAGAGGGCGAGGTTGTCTTCTTCGACCAGATCGATGGAGATCTCGAAGCCACGCGTGAACTTCGCAGCCGTCTCGCTCGGGAAATTCGCCGCTTGAAACCAACTGTGGTTCTTGGACACGACCCCTGGAAGCGATATCGCCTCCACCCGGACCATCGCGCTGCGGGATTCCTCTTGTGCGACGCGGTGGTCGCTGCTCGAGATCCCCACTTCTTTCGAGAGCACGGCATGGCGCACCACCGACCCACCCACATGCTGCTCTGGGAGGCAGACGAGCCCGATCACGCCGAGGACATCGGCTCCGTCGTCGACACCAAGATCTCGGCACTCCTCGCACACGGTTCGCAGTTCGAAAGCACGATGAAGGCCGTCGATCCGGCCGACCTCGAGGCTTTCACCCAAAGAATCCGTCAGAGAATTTCCGATCTCGGAACAAGAGTTGCACGGCCAGGTGCGGAATTCTTCAAAAGGATTTCCGACATCTGACGCTGCCGAGCGACACGAGCTGCCGAAAAATGAGTTGAGCGGGGGCTTTGCCCCCGCTCAATCGAAATCGAACCCGAATCACACGGGTCGATGCACTTGTCTCAGGCTGCTGCCTTCTTGCGCGCAGGCGCCTTCTTGGCGGCCGACTTCTTGCGTGCCGGTGCCTTCTTGGCTGCTGCCTTCTTCTTAGCAGGAGCCTTCTTCGCTGCTGCCTTCTTCTTTGCAGGAGCCTTCTTCGCTGCAGTCTTCTTGGCTGCTGCCTTCTTCTTAGCAGGAGCCTTCTTCGCTGCTGCCTTCTTCTTAGCAGGAGCCTTCTTGGCTGCTGCCTTCTTGCGTGCCGGTGCCTTCTTGGCGGTGGCCTTCTTCTTTGCTGCCATGGGATGATCCCTTTCTGTTTCAACTCAGTCCACGTGTGGAACTTCGAACATTCGATTAGTTCGAGGGCGTCATTACAAGCAATACAGAAGTTGCATCTGCAATGAACGCGAGGCGCGAACCAACTCCCGAACTTCGTGTAGAACCCGCCGGTTCACTGTGCGACCCAAATGCCGCCTGGCGACCGCCGCTTACAATCGCCTTCCAGGAGTGTGACAGGTTCCGACATTCGACGGGTGGATGCATGTCGCCATCGATTCACACGGGTCCATCCAGCCGTTCATGAAAAGTTCGCACAGAGATCCACCACCATGGATGCGATCTCGGTCACACTTGGCTTTGTGACGCTTCTGCCCGGAGTCAGCGCTCAGTCTCGTTTCGACGAGAGATCAGCGAGCGAGGTGACGTCAGCGCAACGAACTCGCGTGGTTCTCGATACGTCGGTTCTGATCGCCGATCCGAACTGTCTTTCCGCTTACCCCAACTGCGCAATCGTCATTCCACTCACAGTCGTGGAGGAACTGGATGGACTGAAGAGTCGTCCGGACGATGTCGGACGAGCGGCTCGGGCGGCCCTTCGCTTGCTCGAGGACATCCGCCAATCAGCAGGGGGTTCTCTTGCCCATCCCGTTCGTCTGAGTGGAGACGTACCTACCGAGGACACCGAAGATGCTCGCGGTACCGGACAGGTGAGCTCCCTACCACTTCGAGGATCAGAATCGGGAGACCTCGACCGACACGATCAATCCACGGTCCAGATCGAACTCAATGGCATCCAACGCCACCTTCTCATCGAACATGGCCTGGAAGTCGACAAGCCGGACAACCGAATCATTGGAGCAGCTCTCGGTCAAGCGGTTCATTGCCCGACGAAACTCGTGTCCAACGATGCCGCTCTGAGGTTGAAGGCGGCGCACCTCGGTCTCGAGGCTCACGAGCATCGAATCGCTGGTCGAGCCGGTCACTCTCGCCCGCTCGGCTGGATCACCATCGACTGTCCAGGCGACGTCATCGATGACGTGTACGGGGGCGAACCGACAAGCAGCGTCGATGTCGCTCCACCACACCTTCTCGCCGAGAACTCATTTGCCGTCCTGCGTTCCGGATCCCAATCGGCTCTGGTGCGTTGCGTCGGAGGCAACCTCACACTTCTCGGCCAGCTGACGCCCGAGGCATGGGGTCTTCGACCCCGGTCGAAAGAACAGCGTTTCGCGCTCGAACTCCTCCTCGATCCCGAAGTGAGCGTCATCGCCCTCGATGGACGCGCCGGGACCGGCAAGACGGTGATGGCCATCGCTGCCGGACTCGACCAGGTCGTCGAACAGCGTCGCTACGAAAAATTGTCGGTGTATCGCCCCCTGGTTCCCGTCGGACGGGCAGACGTCGGGTTCTTGCCCGGCGGTCTGGAAGAAAAGCTCGACCCCTGGATGTCGGCCATCCATGACGCAATCGTCGCCCTGACGGACCAGCGATCCAACAGAGAAGCCCGCATCATGATCGACGAGCTGATCGCTCGCAACCAGCTGTCCCTCGAGTCGGTGACGTTCCTGCGCGGGCGTTCGCTGCATCGACAGTTCGTGGTGGTCGACGAGGCCCAGAACCTCGAGCCGACAACTCTGAAGACGATTCTCACCCGGATCGGGGACGGCACCAAGGTCGTTTTCACGGGAGACACCAGTCAGATCGACGCCCCTTACCTCGGCGAGTCGAACAACGCCCTAGCGGTTCTCATTGGTGCATTTCGAGGTCAACCCTGCTTCGGTCACGTCACGTTGACCACCTGCGAGCGCAGTGAAGTTGCCTCGCTCGCAGCAGAACTTCTCTGATCTGTCCGGCTTTCGCGGGCCGACACATTCCCTGGATTTCCCGAGAAACCCCTTGACCGCGGTGTCTGGCAGATTTAGTGTTAAATGCAATTCACCCACCGGAAAGGCGGCCGACAGTGTCCCTCCTCGAAGTTTTCGATTTTCGGGTCGACGAGTTGCAAGAGTTCGATCTTCAAAGCCCCCTTCAGCCTCTCGGATGGATGGACGATGCGATCTGCAAAGGTCGGACCCATCTGTTCTTCCCGCCCAAGGCAGAACGTCCCCAAGCTCGCGTCCGAAGAGAGGTGCAAGCCCGTAAGTTGTGCAACTCGTGTCCGGTCCAATCACAGTGCCAAGCGTTTGCTCGCGACAATCGCGAATACGGCTATTGGGGCGGCGAATCCGAGGAAGAACGCCACTTGGCGGGATTCACAGTGGCTGCCCCCATCGGCGTGCGGTCACGCCGTCTGCGCGAGGCGAGCTGACCCCTTCACATCACGTCGCCCTGCGATACACCTCGAGCACTCGGTCGGCGGTTTGGGCGCCTACTGCAGCCCACTCCTGAGGTTCGACGACCCGAGCATGGTTTCCAAGCCTCAGCAACAGCCGGCCCAACCATCTTTGCCCATTCACCAACAACGTGACTTCGACCATCTCATCTCTCGCTGCGATGCCAACGGTTGGATACTTTTCGACCATCCACAGCACCGAGGGGTCGACGAGTAGCGTGACTCGGCGCACTTCATCGGTCGTGCCGAACCACTCACCGCGTTCACTCAATTCGACATCGTGGCGAAGGTCCGTGACAGTCAGTCCATCGAGTCGGTCGAGACGGAACGTCTTTTCACGCTGGACATCCAAATCGAATGCTCGGAGATACCAATGCCCTCCGTCGCCGAAGACTTCCACGGGAGCAATTCGACGTCGAGCAGATGATCCGGACTCGACCGACCAGTAATCGAATTCGACGACACGATGTTCAGCACATGCTCGTGAGATTTGCTCCAAGATCTCGGGGGTCTCGAGCTCGACAGCGAGATCCGTAATCGGGTCGAATCCAACTGCGCGAGCGACTTTGCGAATTGCACTTGCCAGTGGTCCGTTGACATCTGCACCGATCATTTGCTCAGCTGCGAGCGCCGCTGCCACGAGAGAGAACGCTTCGGGCACGGTGAGCCGAAGAGGTCTCTCGAAGTATTTCGGAAGACCGAAGTGGACCTGATCTTCGTCCACCCATACATCGATCAGATCTCTCGGGTCCTGAGAAATGCCGCACAACGACACAAGTGTGAGATCAGTGACGAGCTCCTTGACCGAGAGGCCGAAGTGATCCGCCATCTCCACAGTCGATATCGACCCGCGTTCCATCAACCACGGGAGCATCACCAACAGCCGGCGAAGCCTTTCGTTGACTGGACGAGGTCCGCGACGGCTCATACCGCTACCCCTCGAGACATGGATTCGAGCCAGTTGACGACATAGGACCGCAGTGCTGCCGGTTCGAGCACTTCAGCGCGATCGACGAAACCGAGCAGCCAATGCACGAAGGCGTCGACATTGGCACAGGGAACTTCGAAGATCCCAGAACCATCCGGGGATCGCGACACCAACGCTCCTTCGCCGTACTGGAAAACGACGACACCGATATCGGTTGAATCGATGCGGACTCGTGCCACCTCGGATCCCACATCGATGGCCCCAGGCAGGACTTTCGGGTCAGCCGGAAAGGATGATCGGACATCGAAGTCCCGGGGACGTTCGAACGATGTGTCCGCAAGAAGTTCGACATCACCTTCGATTCGATCGAGTCGAAATGTTCGCATCTCTCCGATCTCGACGTCGTGTCCGATGACGTACCACTTCCCATGACGTGCAAGAAGACCGAACGGAGCCAAGGTGCGTTGGCGAACCCCGTATGTGAAGACCATGTGATTGCGCCGAGCAATCGCCTCGTGGACTTTCGGAAGACGCGTGTCGACCGGGAGAGACGTCGAGACCACGGGAGCGGACTCGATGCTGGATCCAGGACCGAGGTCGAGTTTCCAGAGTGCTTCCTCCGCCCAGGTCTGGCCCATTCTCAGGGCTCCAACAGCGACCCGAAGTGCAGCTGTTTCCGCTGCAGTCAGTCCGATGTCACCCAGTTCGTATGCACTCTTTCGAATTCGGTAGCCGGTCGAGCCCGCACGGTCTCCGCCAAGAATCTCCGAATCGATCGGGATCCCCTCGTCACGGAGAATCGCCTTGTCACGCTCGAATGCAGCTCGCGCTGCAGCGAGGTTTTCGGGGTACTGCCCAGCAAGCTCCTGACGAATGTCTTCGAACGTCAAATGCCGCCGGGTACTGAGCAACAGGGCCAGCAAATTCGTCACGCGTTCGAGTTGATGCACGTCTCTCCTGTCACTTCGGCCACGACGGCGAACTGTCGTCGAACCATTCCAGAAGCGGTTGGGCCGCACGGCTGGCAGGGGAAACCGAGCCGTTCGGAACACCGCTCGTGCGCATCAACTCCGAAGCCATCTCCTTCCCGAGCTCGACGCCCCATTGATCGAAACTGTTGACACCGAGCAGAACACCTTCGTAGAAAACTCCGTATTCGTACAGGGCGATGATCTGCCCGAGTGTCCGCGCGGTGAGCAGAGGGGCAACGATGACTGTGCTCGGACGATTTCCGACGAATGTTCGATGTGGCCCGGTTTCGAACGTCGACTTACTCGATTCGTTTCGCCCGAATGCCAAAGATTGCGCTTGAGCAACCATGTTCATGAAAAGAGTCTTCTCAGCAACTCGAACTGCAGGGTCCAACTCGGTAACAGTCCGCGCGAATCCGATGAAGTCGACCGGGACAACCGACGTGCCCTGATGCAGAAGTTGCATGAATGCATGTTGGGCGTTC
>JBIIKC010000066.1:0-6624 GCA_044233375.1 Ilumatobacteraceae bacterium | reverse complement strand
GTTCAACAGATCTCGTACTGCAAGATTGTTCGGGGTTCCGATGATTCCCGAGAACACATTGGTGCCCCCATCGAGCAACTTCTCGACCGCAGCGGGAGTCAGGTCCTTGTTGTACTGATCGTCTTCGATGGCCACTTCGATCGTGATGTCGCCGAGAAGCTTCTTCTCATTCGCATACTTGATGTAGGCCTCGTATCCGCTCTTGACAGGTGCAAAAGCGACCGCCGCAACACCGCCCGATAGCGGCATTGCGCTTCCGATCTTGATGGTGCCTTCGATCGGTGCATTCGCAGCAGCAGGGTCGACACAGTCATCGGTATTCACCGCCCAGGCCTCACCTTCGGCGGCGTCGGTGTCATCAGGTGCTCCGGTATCACCGGGGGCACTCGTCTCCTCCGACGAAATGTCCGTCGAGCCTTCGCCATCATCCCCTCCGCAGGCGGCAATCGCAAGCGAGCCGACCACGGCGAGGGCAACGGCGCGATAAGTCATGCGCTTCATATACCTCCCCTTTCACGCACCCGATTGGTGCAGTGGATGTTGATTGGGGTGGGAGCCTCTCGAGACCCCCACCCGACTGTCAGACTCTACTGTCCGCAGCAGGAACTGTGTTGTGGCTCACCAGGTGGGAGTTGCCCAACGGTTTCGGAACGATCACCAGAACTTTGGCCACGAGCCTCTTGATCAATCCAACGAGGCCATAGGGAGCAGCGAACATAATGATCACGAGCCCCACGCCGAGAATCAGCGTTGCCGGTGACTGATCAGCCCACCCGAAGAGGAACCCGATGATGCCATCGCTGTTGGTTCCAAAACCGCGCGTCGCAGAATCGAGCCAAACGTAGATGAGACCTCCAACGATCGGACCCCAGAGCGTTCCGGCTCCCCCGACAATCATGATCAACAGGAACACGATCGAGCCGAGCAAGGTCACGTACTGACCTTCAGGTGTCACGACGCCGGTACGCAACGTCGACAGAACCCCAGCGAGTGAGCACAAGGCCGCAGAAATTCCGAAGACGAGAACCTTCGTCGTGGTCAAGTTGACGCCCATGACCGCCGCCGCTGTCTCGTTGTCTCGAATCGCAACCAATGAACGTCCGAATCTGCTCTTGACGATGCCTCTGCACACGAGATATGTGACGAGAAGAACGATGAATGCGAGCCAGTAGGCAAACACTGCTCGACCATCGCGACCTTTGAGTTCACCCAAGATCGGCCACACGGGCAATTCGTCGTACCGCGCGCTGTCGATTCCCTTTGCACCTCCGGTCAACCACGCAAGTTTCTTCCACTTCACGAGAGTGGGAAACAGGACTGCCACAGCAAGCGTCACAAGGGCGAGATACACGCCCTTGATCCGCAGGGCCGGCAATGCGATCAGACATCCGATCACGAAAGCGACGAGAGGCGCTATGTAGAGCGTATAGCCGGGACTCCATCCGTAGTCCTTGACGAGAATCGCGGTTGTGTACCCGCCGATACCGAAGAACGCAGAATGACCGATCGAGATCTGTCCGGTGAAACCGAGGACGAGATTCAGTGACATCGCAGCAATGATCAGCACGAAGGCATCGGACACCTGTCCGATGCGAGACGTTGCCATGTTGGTGGGGATCCACAACACGACGAAGGCGATCGCTCCGACTCCGAACAGTCGAAGGATCCAGTGCTGCAGGGATGCCTCGTTGATTCGCAGCATGATGGTCTACACCCTCTCCACTTTGCTCGAGCCGAACAACCCTGACGGCTTGAACAACAACACGACGAAGATCGTCAGCAATGCAACGGCCAACTTCAACTCCTGGCCGATCCATCCAGGGAAGTAACCCGCAGCAAGTTGTTCACCGACTCCGATGCTCAAACCAGCAATGACTGCACCACCGGGAGAATCGAAACCACCGAGAGTCGCCGATGCTGCTGCGTAGATGAAGACCGTGAACATCAACCCGGCGGTCAACTCCCCGACGATGCCGCCCCAGAGCGTCCCCGAGAGGGCGCCCATCGCAGCAGCGATGCCCCATGAACTTGCGAGAACGAGACCGGTTGGGATTCCGACCAAGCGGGCGGATTCGGGATTGCTCGCAACCGACCTCATGGCAAGACCGAACTTGGTCTTTGCGAACAGCAAGAAAAGAAGTCCCATCAGGACGAGCGCAACGAGAAGAGCCCCGATGTATTCGAACCGCCACACTGCTCCGAAAATGCGCACGAAATCCTTCGGTTCGTCCGGAAACAGACTTTGCATCTGCTCAGGCGGCAGATTCCCCCAGATCATGGCGGCGAGTGAGTTGAGGCCGAGGAACAAGGCGATCGAGACCACGAAAACCCCAGCTTCAGATTTCTTTGCCACTCCTCGAATCAGGGAGACCTCCACCCCAGCGCCCAACATGAAGCCGGTGATCATCCCGAGAACAACTGCAAGGATGAGGGGCACTCCCCATGCGTTGTACTGCCAAACGAGAAAGGTGCTGAACATCGCCATTTCTCCTTGAGCGAAGTTCAGGTGACCAGTACCTCGGAACACAACGACGAGACCGAGGGCGAGCAACGCGTAGATCGCTCCGAACGACAAACCGTCGAAGATGTATTGGAAGAATCGTTCCATATCAGGTCCCCAGGTAAGCCTTGCGAATGCTGTCATCAGCGGAAAGATCGGCTGCAGACCCCGACGCGACGACCCGTCCCGTCTCGAGTAGATAGACCCGCGTCGCAACTTTGAGAGCAAGGTTCGCATTCTGCTCGACGAGCAGGACCGACAGACCCTCTTCTTTGTTGAGTCGATCGATGACGCCGAAGAGCTCTTGCGTCACGAGAGGAGCAAGACCGAGGCTGGGTTCGTCGCAGAGTAGAAGTTGTGGACGGCTCATGAGTGCACGGGCGATGGCCAACATCTGCTGCTCGCCACCAGACAAACTTCCCGCCTTCTGCGAGCGACGCTCCTTCAGGCGTGGGAAGACACCGAACCACCGCTCCATGTCCGATTCGATCTCGTCGTGGCGAATGTAGGCGCCCGCACGCAGATTGTCCTCGACACTGAGATCGGAAAAGGTTCCACGACCTTGGGGAACGTGGGCCATTCCCAGTTTGACGATTGCTTCCGCACTCGTGCCGACGATGTCGTGGTCGATGAAGTTGACCGTTCCGTGGCGGGAAATCATGCCCGATAGCGCGCGCATGGTCGTGGTCTTTCCCGCGCCATTGGCGCCGAGTATCACCACGATCTCGCCCTTGTCGACGACGAGGTCGATGCCCTGGAGAATCTCGAGGGGACCGTAACCAGCCTTCAAGTTCTCGACGGTCAACAACCTCATGCTTCCACCCCTAGGTAGGCCTGGATCACTTTCGGATCGTTCTGAACCACCTGAGGACTTCCTTCCGAAATCTTTCGACCGAACTCCATCGCCACGACGTGGTCGGAGATCTTCATCACCATCGACATGTGATGCTCGACGAGCAGAACCGTGAGACCGAATTGATCTCGGATCCCTGCCACTGTGTCGGCGAGTTCATCCACCTCAGCATGAGTCAGCCCCGCTGCGGGTTCGTCCATCAACAAGAACTGCGGTCGGGCCGCAAGCGCTCGAGCGATCTCGAGACGTTTCAACGTTCCGAACGGCAGACCCATCGCAGGACGAAACGCAAGAGCCCCTAATCCGAGTTCACCGAGCAGATAGCCAGCCCAATCACGCATCTGGCGGTTTTCTTTGGCGGCTCCGATTCGGAGGATTGCCCTTGCGAATCCGATGTTCCCGGTGCTGTGTGCGCCGACCATGACGTTCTCGAGGAGTGTCATCGTCGGGAACAAGGCGAGATTCTGAAAGGTTCGAGCGATTCCGAGGTGGGCAATTCGGTGCGCTGGGACAGCCAGAAGATCTTGTCCCTCGTAGCGGATCGACCCGATCGACGGTTCGTAGATTCTGCTGACGACGTTGAACATCGTCGTCTTTCCAGCACCGTTTGGTCCGATCAGACCGCAAATGTGACCACGCTCGATCGAGAAGGAGAGCCCGTCGAGGGCCACGATTCCACCGAAGTTGACGGTGATGTCCGACACCTCGAGAAGATGGCCTGGGTGAATCTCTGCAGCTTGTCCGTTGCCACTTGATGCCACCGCGACTCCACCCCCGGAACTCCGCGTGCACCCGATCGGCATCACGCGTCGAAGAAAACTACCACTCCCCCGTAAACGTCACCGCAACCGGCAGGGAAGGTTGACCCCTCTCGATCTCTCTTGTTCACAAGTCAGAGCATCACAACCGGACTCGGAGGAACCGTGGTCGTCATCGGCGGAACCGTCGACGTCGGAGGAACCGTGGTCGTCATCGGAGGAGCCGTGGTCGTCATCGGCGGAACCGTCGACGTCGGTGCAGGCGGGAGCGAGAGTGTCGGCGGTCTCCACCTGGTCGGGCCAGGCGGAGCCGGAACGGCCACTCGACGTGCAATCGCAGCGATGAACACCGCTCGTATGTGTCCCGCTTTTCGCGTCAGATGCACGTGATCGATGTACGACGCCTGGTCGTTCGCAGTTGCAGACTCATCCCAGGCGGCGAGGGTGCAACGTTTCTCGCTCGCACACCATTCGCGCAGCGAAGAGTTGTACGCCGAAACCGTTTCGACCCAACGGTCGCCCGGACGAGCAGCCGCTGTCACGAACACAACGGGACCAGTTGTGAGATCGACTGCCCGCCTCCAGTGGCGGATCCATCCGCCGTGCGTGAAGCTGGCTGCATCATTGGTGCCGAGGGCGATCACGGTCACGCTCGAGGACCGTGTGAAGTCCGACCACGCAGCGAGGAGTTCGAGTCCCGACGGACGGCATGTTGGGTTCCCAGGCTCGGGTTCCCTTCGAGCCACGATCGCCATGGAAGTGCCTCCGTCTGCCAGGCATTGCCAGCCCTCGGACAGGGTGCGCGCGGCGAGTCCGTCGATGATCGATTCGCAGCCGAGAAGATCGAATGCGTCCGCTTGAGCGTGCATTGTCGCTTCAACGAGCGAATCACCGACGAGAAGAATTCGACACTCCCCATCAGCCGAGTCCCACGGCTCGAACTCGGCCAGGTCGTCCCCCGTGAACGCATCGGCTGCATCGGCGGGAGATCCTTGCGTCGACGCGTTGTCTGCGCTGCCGCGAGAGCACGCACCCACAACGGCCGTGACGAGACAAGCAATCGCAATCAACTCGGCCCTCGACCTTCGAGTTGCGGCTCGTCGTGTCCGCGATTCCCATGGCGATCTCACTGTGACGAGAACATACACGTGTCGTCATCGACCATCGAGAGGCCGACTGTGATGGGTCGATGTGTCTGTCCCGCCCGCTAACCTCGGGGGGCGACAACATCGCGGGTGTAGCTCAATGGCTAGAGTCCCAGCCTTCCAAGCTGGCTATGCGGGTTCGATTCCCGTCACCCGCTCACGCATGCGAGCCGTCCCTTCAGGGGCGGCTCGATTGCGTTGCGGGTACGGGACTCCGGAGACCACCATTCCCGGCAGTTCGACGGATCCCGTCACCCGCTCACGCGAGCGAGCCACCCCGCAGGGGGCGGCTCACTCCTCAATCACAGTTCCGTTCGCTCAAAGAATTCGGCGTACTTCGAGAATGCGCTCCTTTGCCGGCATTCGAGAAATCCCGACTGGCTTTCCGGCACTGAGCGCCTCCACGACCTCCGTTGCGCTGATCGCAATCGCCACGTGGCCGATCCGCCCGCCCGAGGAACTATTCGCAGTGAACACGAGATCTCCCGGCTGAATCGGCGTATTGCGCCAATCGACCGGAGTTCCGAGTGCTGCCAGTGCCTGGCTCTGATGCGGAACTTTCACCCCGATGTTCGAGAAGGCTGCTCGCACCAAGCCCGAGCAGTCGAAGCTGTTCGGACCTGCTGCCCCAAATTGATAGGGCTTCCCGGTCTGCGAAACAGCGAAGGCGATCATCGACTGGACCCGCGTCGACGGAGTCGCCGCATTCGCCGGAAGTTTGATGACCTGCTTGGGATGGATCACCGTGGACTTCGCAAATCCATTGACTTTGAGAAGATCCTCGAGTGAGACCTGGGCTTTGCTGGCAATGCGCGTCAGCGAATCCCCGGCTTGAATCGTGTAGGTCGGCAACTCTCCCCCTGAAGCAGGCGTCGCAGCGGGGGCCGGGGCAGCGCTCGAAGTCGAACTCGTCGCAGATATCGAGGTCGCAAGTGCTGCCGTTGCCTCGGGCATGGTCGCCCCCGCCGGCAACTTGATCGTCCGTCCAGGATGGATCACACTCGACTTCGCGAATCCGTTCACGTCGAGAAGCTGCTCGAGGGTGACTCCCGATCGGCGAGCAATGCCGATCAGCGAATCTCCCGACTTGACGAGGTAGGTCGTCGGTGCACTCGCACCAGTCGCGGGCACACCGGACTGAACGACGGCGTTGTCGGGCAGTTTGATGGTGCGCCCGGGATGGATAACGCTCGATTTCACGAAACCGTTCACTTGGAGCAGTTCATCGAGGGAGACATTCACCCGGCGGGCGATTCCGATGAGCGAATCCCCGGGCTTGACGGCATAGGTGAAGCCCTTCGACGCCGAGACCTCAGGAGCAGCCATTGCTCCCGGAGCTCCGACAAAGCCGAGAGCGGTCGCCGAGCA
>JBIIKC010000065.1:0-6715 GCA_044233375.1 Ilumatobacteraceae bacterium | reverse complement strand
GACGACGATGCGGTTGTCTACGAAGCGAGCGACGTGGCGGCTTTCGACACTCTTCGGCTCGGATTGCAACTGTTCTCTCGCGAAGAGATGCTGGTCTTCGTCAGAGTTGTCGGGTCGTCGATGAGTCGCGTCGCTGACGCTGCCCAATCGCTGTTTCACGGAGAAGTCGAGCGACATCTCGTCGAGTCGATGGACAACGCAACGGAACTCGTGCGGCGAACGCTGGAGGCCCAAAGTCTTGCGATGGATCTTTCTTCGGTCTTGCACATGATGATGCGCCAGCACCTCGATCAGTCGATCGTGCGCGCGAGGCAGGCTTATGTGGCAACCTCACGAACGGAGCTCATGGCACCGATGGTCATTGGCTTCGTGGACCTTGTCGGCTTCACCTCGCGATCGGTGGAACTCGACGCTGAGTCACTTGCTGATCTCGTGACCCGATTCGAAGCGACGGCCAATGACACCATCACGACCAGTGGAGGCCGACTCGTGAAGTTGATCGGTGACGAGGTGATGTTCGTGGCTGTGGCTCCCGAGGACGGCGTTCGCATCGCCGATGCACTGTTGCGGGCGTTCGGGTCGTCACCGGATCTGACTCCGCGGGGTGGTATGGCCTACGGTCCGGTTCTTGCCCGAGCCGGTGATTACTTCGGATCGATCGTCAACCTTGCCGCTCGACTCGTCGACCAAGCAGTCCCTGGCGAGATCTTGCTCACCGATGATCTGGCATCGCAGGTGACTCATCCCCTTCAACCAGCGGGTCGGCGAATGCTCAAAGGCTTCCCGGATCCGATCGCGGTTTCGTCGCTCACTGTGTGAGCGCCAGGGGGATGGCTCACTGTGTGAGCGCCAGGGGGATGGCTCACTGTGTGAGCGCGCGATCACGTCTTGATATCGCGTCTCTGGAAACCGATGAATGTCAGCGCGATGAATGCAGAGGTGACGAGGATTGCAGTCATCGAGTATCCGACATCGAATCCATTCGACAACGGCTGAGTGCCGATCGTCCACTGCAGAGGATTGAACGGGGTTGTGGCATCGATGGAGTCGACCAGTGGTGCAAGGGAGTAGAGCACGAAGAAGCCGATTGCGAGTGTGACGGCAACTCCGAGCGCGACTCCGCGTCGTCCGGTCCAGGCTCCGATCGCCGCCGCAAGTGAGGCGAAGATGGAACCGAGCAGGAGATTCACCCAGGCCCCAGCAACGAAACTGCTGAGGGGCACGGAGAAGTCGAGGATCTCGGTGCCGACGACGAGTGAGAGTAGAAGTGCCAGTGCCACGAGCAAGAGAACGAAAGCAACAGCCATGAAACGGGTCGCCGTATAGGAGCGTCGAGTGATGGGGAGGGTGAAGAAGACATCGGCGGTGCGACTGTCTTCTTCCTCGGTCGTGAGACGGGAACCCCAGGTCACTGCTATTGCGATGAAGATGAGCGGCAACATGGCGGTGAAAAGTTCCGTTGAGAGATACCCGATCTCGGACGTGTAGTCCTGCATTCGGAAGATCTTCTGGAAGGCTTCGGGGAAAGCGTCGGCGATGTTGCCGACTTCACTCTGGGAATCCCGGATACTCGGGTAGACGGACAACTGAACAGCAACGATGGCAACTACTCCGAGAGCCCATGCGATGGTTCCGCGAACACGATCGACCAGAGATTTCACGAGGAGGGGCTTCAGAATCATGAGTGATCCCTCACTACGTCGAGGAAGATTTGATCGAGCGACTGCTCGTGAGTCCGAATGGTCACTGCTCCAGTGTCGGCAGCGAGACGCAAGAGAGCGTTCTCCGATCCCACGACTCGGCAGATGATGGTGTTGCGATCCGCTTCGACGGACTGGACATTTTCGACAGCTCGAAATGCTTGTGCATCGACGGGTCGATCGAACTCGAGCTCGACGGTTCGAGTGACCTTGGCTTTCAGCGATGCGATGTCATCAGTGAGAACGACGTGTCCCTTGTGGACAATCGACACATGAGAGGAGAGACGCTCGGCCTCACTCATGACATGCGAAGACAAGATGATTGCCGCACCGCGAGCACATTCGGAGTGGACCAACGCTTCGAACTCGCGTTGGATGATCGGGTCGAGACCCGACGTCGGTTCGTCGAGAATCAACAGGTCGGGGGAGTGCATGAAAGCCTGAACCACGGCCACTTTCTGCTTGGTTCCCTTCGACAGATCTCCGATGTGTTTGGTCGGATCGAGGGAAAGTCGTGAGCAGAGCTCGGTGATTCGAACGGAGAAGTCGCCGCGACGTATGGCAGACAGATACGCGAGGTATTGCCCAACGGTCTGGTTCTCGTAGAGAGACAGTTCACCGGGCAGGTATCCGACACGCGATCGCCAACCGGGTGGCGAGGATGCAACGTCGATGCCGAAGACTGTTGCCGTCCCACGGGTGATCTTCAGAAGTCCCAGCATCATGCGCAGAATCGTCGTTTTGCCCGAACCGTTCGGTCCGAGAAGACCGCACACGGTTCCCGGTTCGACGTCGAGGTCGACACCCTCGACCCCGAGCGATGATCCATAGAACTTCGTGAGATCTCGAAGGCTCACGGTTGGTTGGGTGACCACACTCGCATCCTGCTGCGAATTCGGCGCGAATCAAACAAGTCGGTTGTGTGGGCGGGCAATATGGACGAATGGCAGGTCAGGCGAATGGCGAAATTCCCGAAATTCCCGAGCATGCCGGAGGGCCGAGAGCTGCCGTGTACGGCGGGGGCGGGCTGTTCGGAATCGGTTTCATCATGGGAATCACCGAGGCTCTGGCCGATGGAGGTGCCGACATGGCGAGCCTTCCCGTTGTCGGGACGTCGGCGGGATCTTGGGCCGGAGCCGGCATGTCCCTCGGTCTTCGTTTCGCCGATGCCCTGAAAGCCATGTCGGGTTCGATTCCACGCCTGCCCAGTCCGAGAGCGGGCCGATTGCGTCCGATCGCAGCAGACTTGTTCGGTTCGCAGACGCGCTGCCCGACCGTGCGGGCGGTCGCATGCGCTCTGCCGCGATTCAAGCGGCTCGCTTTGTCGGGAGCGGATCATCCGATCGCCGACCTCGTGGCAGCCTCGAGTGCCGTGCCTGGAATGCTCGCACCGCATCGGATCAACGGCGTTCGTTATGTCGATGGGGGCGCGCGGTCGATGGCATCGATCGACTTCGCCCCTCACGCGTTGAAGCTGTTGGTCGTGTTGCCACTGTCAGGTCCGATGTTTGGACCTGCTGGCCGGTTGATCGAACGTCGGATCGGAACCGAACTCGAGATGTGGAAGACTGCCAATCCGGGTGCTGAGGTGCATGTGATGCGTCCGACTCCGGAGATCGCCGCGCTCGCAAAGCGTCCGATGCAGCTGTTCGACCCGTTCAGGGCCATGCGCTGCTACGAGCTCGCCTATCAGGAAGGCGAAGCTCTGCGAACAGCGTGGGGCTGATCGATCAGCGTGCTGTTGTGAATCGCCAGGGACCCTCGCTGGCCACGGTGGACCCCGAGGAATTCAATGCTCGTACCTGCCAGTAGTAGGTCGTGCGGCCCCTGAGATTGGAAACAACGGCAGACGTCGATGTGCCTGCATTCGACCAACTCGAACACGTCTGGCTCGCACTGATACACACCTGATACGAGGTCGCGCTCGCCGACGCAGTCCAGGTCAGGGTCGGACGCCGTGACACATTCGTTGCTCCGTTCACGGGAGCCGATTTCGAAAAAGCTCCTGGAATTGGTGACGGGGCAATGGTCGTCGGCGCGACGGGAACCGTTGTCGTTGCGACCGTTGTGGTGGTCGGTGCGATCGTCGTTGTCGGTGCTGCCGTCGTCGTGGTGGGGGCGACCGTCGTGGTCGTGGTCGTTGTCGTCGGCGCCACAGTCGTGGTCGGCGGTGTCGAACCTGAGCCGGAATCGACGAACAACAAAAGGTTGGGTGAGCCGACTTCAGCAGATGTCACGAGATTGGGTGTGGCAGAGGCAACGAGTGCATTACGAACTTGTGTCGGTGATAGTGCTCCATTCGCCCCGAGGAGAAGAGCCGCTGCACCTGCGACATGGGGTGAGGCCATCGAAGTTCCGCTGATCGTGTTCGTTGCCGTCGACGACGTGTACCAAGCCGACTTGATGCTCGAGCCAGGAGCGAAGATGTCGAGACAATTTCCGAAATTCGAATAGGAAGCACGTGCGTCGGTACTGGTCGTCGCTCCCACCGTGACCGCAACGCTTGCACGAGCAGGTGAATAATTGCACGCGTTGGCAGAGCTGTTGCCTGCAGCAACGACGACAGTGACGCCGCTGTTGTGCATGTTCGCAACTGCGGTGTCGATGGAACTACTCGCACCACCGCCCAGGCTCATGTTCGCAACCGCCGGCTTCACGGCATTGGCGGCGACCCAGTCCATTCCGGCGAGCACTCCCGACCAGGTGCCGGAACCGGCACAATCGAGGACTCGGACGGGAATGACGTTTGCCCTCTTGGCGACTCCCCACGTCGTGCCGGCAACAGTTCCGGCAACATGCGTTCCGTGACCGTTGCAGTCCTCGGTGCCGGAACCATCACTGATCGACGTGAATCCCGGGCGCATACGGCCGGAGAAGTCGACATGGCTGGAGAGAACTCCGGTGTCGAGAATGTAGGCGTTGACTCCGACGCCAGCGGAGTCCGGATAGGCGAACGCTCCATTGAGCGGCAGGTTGCGCTGATCGGAACGATCGAGACCCCACGTTGCACCCGATTGGGTGGCCGACGCCGTGACAACTCCGTCGGCCTCGATGAGTTGAACATTTGGGTTTCTCGAGAGCCCTTGAATAGCAGCGGTCGGCAATTCGACAGCAACTCCAGAAAGAACGTTCGAATAGGTGTGGCGCACCGAATAGCCCTGTCCCTGCAAACGAGCAGCTTCGGCGGTGGGGTTGGTGCCCCGTTTGAAAACGATGATGTATGTCGCATTCGACGACTGAGTCCGGGCTGCCGAGACTTCGGAGACGAGACCACCACCGAGGAGGGTTGTTGTCAGCGCGAACGTTCCCAAGAGCCTTTTCTTCATGAGGTCGAGGCTAGCCACACCTACTGGTTTCATATCCGCGCCCTGGCAATTCCAGTCCAATGGGCAAATGGTCTCGATCTGACTCGTCTTCGACGACTGAGTCCCCTCGAAGTGACGTATTCAGGCGAGCGATGAACCGATGAGTGCCGCAGTCACAGTGCTTCCATCGTATGAAAGACGCGGGAGCGACGCAGGGCACTACTGTTTCGTCTGTGACGTCATTCGATTCCGTCGGTGCAGTACCGGAGCCGCCGCGATATCCGGTCGGTGTGAAGGAAGCTGGAGTCGGTATTCGATTTCTCGCGTACGTTCTCGATGCCATTTTGCAGGCAGTGACTCTCGGCATCGGCTGGTTGATCTGGGCTGCAATCATCGCGGGCAAAGGTCAGACTCCGGCAAAACAACTACTCGGTCTGCGAGTCATCGATGTCAATGACAGCACACCACTTGGATTCGCGCGCATGTTGTTCATGCGTGGGATCGTGGCAGGTCTCATTGCAGCGATTCTCATTCCCTTGACGCTCGGCATCCTCTTGTTGATGCCCGTATGGAACAAGCGCAAACGCAACATCTGGGACAAGTTGTCGAGTTCGGTCGTGGTCGTCGACACGTCGAATTCTTGGAATCTCTGAGATTCTCCACGCTCACGGGCAGCTTCATCGGTGACCCGATGGATGCTTCAGCCGGCTTCGTCTGCGCGCCGAATGAAGCGATCCACGTCGCTGCGAGATCCAGCGACGACGATCAAGTCGTCTTTGCTCGGCACTGTCGTTCGCTCGGCGTAGGTGAAAGTCCCACCGAGGGGCTTGATACACACCACCGTCACCTTGTACTCGTCCCGTAAGCCTGCTTCACCGAGAGAGCGGCCGACCATTCCAGCGGGCACTCTGGTCTCGACAATGACGAAATCGTCGTCGAGTGCGAGATACTCGAGCACTGCTCCTCCGAGCAGATGTGCGACTCGTCGACCCATGTCCTCTTCAGGGCGTACGACGTGGTGAGCACCGACGCGTGAGAGAATTTTTGCGTGTGATGCATCGATTGCCTTCGCCCAGATATTGGGTATGCCGAGGTCGGAGAGGGCAACGGTGGTGAGAGTGCTCGATTCGATGTCTGTTCCGATGCACACGACGCATGTCTCGAACTGATCGGCACCGATCTGACGGAGCACTCGCTCGTCTGTTGTGTCGGCGACGAGGACGTGCGTGATGCGATCTCGATGGCGTTCGACGAGCTCCTCTGACTGGTCGACGGCAAGAACATGATGGCCCATGTCGATGAGCGAATAGGCAAGGGAAGATCCGAAGCGCCCGAGTCCGAGGATGAGGATGTCACTGCTCTCCTTGCGGTCCCGCGAGGCGAGACCGAGCTTGAGCTTGCGGCGAATGTCGTTGTCAGTCAATGATCGGCTGCTCCTCGGGATAGCGATACGACAGCTGCTGGGAACGAAGTGCGAGTGCGGTGACGAACGTCAGGAGACCGACGCGTCCGGCAACCATGATCACAGTGAGCATCATGTGTCCGGCAACAGGAAGATTCGCTGTGATCCCCGTCGACAGTCCGACCGTGCCGAATGCAGAGGTCACCTCGAAGATCGTATCGGTCAGCGGATACGAGGAAATCGCCTCGAGAACAATGGACGCAGTGACCACGAGACCGACCGCCAACAGCGCAATGGTGATCGCTCTG
>JBIIKC010000064.1:0-6717 GCA_044233375.1 Ilumatobacteraceae bacterium | reverse complement strand
CGGCCTCGGTCGCGACCTTATCGACGAATACTTCTCGGGGACGGTGAGCCGACTCGGGGGCATCGGTCTCGAGGAGATCGCACGTGAAGTCGAAGAACGTCATCGCATTGCCTATCCGTCGAATCCAGAGCGACGAGCTCACCGCAAACTTGAACTCGGAGGCGAGTACCAGTGGCGTCGTGAAGGGGAATACCACCTCTTCAATCCTGAGACCGTGTACCGACTGCAGCACTCGACGAGAGCCAAGCGCTACGACGTCTTCAAGCAGTACACCCAGGCTGTCGATGACCAGTCGAAGCATCTAGCGACTCTGCGCGGGTTGTTCACATTCGATTCGAAGTCTCGTCAGCCCGTGCCGATCGACGAAGTCGAATCGGTGAGTGACATCGTCAAGCGATTCTCGACGGGAGCAATGAGTTACGGATCGATTTCTGCCGAGGCTCACGAAACTCTTGCCATCGCAATGAACTCGATTGGTGGAAAGAGCAACACTGGAGAGGGCGGTGAGGATTCCGAGCGCTTGCACGATCCGAGTCGGCGATCGGCGATCAAGCAGGTTGCCTCAGGGCGATTCGGGGTCACGAGCGAGTACCTGGTCAATGCGGACGATCTGCAGATCAAGATGGCACAGGGAGCCAAGCCGGGTGAAGGCGGCCAGCTGCCCGGCCACAAGGTCTACCCGTGGGTGGCAAAGACTCGCCACTCCACGCCTGGAGTGGGTCTCATCAGCCCCCCTCCTCATCACGACATCTACTCGATCGAGGATCTGAAGCAACTCATCCACGACTTGAAGAACTCGAATCCGATGGCGCGGGTGCACGTCAAACTCGTCGCTGAAGTCGGTGTCGGAACGGTGGCAGCCGGAGTCAGCAAGGCCAAAGCCGATGTGGTTCTCATCTCGGGTCACGACGGAGGAACGGGAGCTTCACCGTTGACTTCGCTGAAGCACGCGGGTGCTCCGTGGGAGTTGGGTCTTGCCGAGACTCAGCAAACTCTGTTGCTCAATGGACTGCGAGACCGGATCGTCGTTCAAGCCGATGGTCAGATGAAGACCGGGAGAGATGTGGTCATCGCAGCTCTTCTCGGAGCCGAAGAGTTCGGTTTCGCAACTGCCCCGCTCGTCGTCAGCGGATGCATCATGATGCGCGTATGCCATCTCGACACATGTCCCGTCGGAGTTGCGACCCAGAATCCTGTTCTGCGTCAACGCTTCAGCGGTAAGCCAGAATTCGTCGTCAACTTCTTCGAGTTCATCGCCCAAGAAGTGCGTGAAATCATGGCGGAACTCGGCTTTCGGACGATCGAAGAGATGGTTGGTCGAAGTGATGTTCTCGACACCGCTCAGGCAGTCGACCACTGGAAGGCGCGTGGGCTCGACTTGTCGGCAATTCTCGAACCGGCTCGCAATCCGTACGGACAGACACCTCACCACAGCGTCGCCCAGGATCATGGCCTGCATGAGGCTCTCGATCGCCGCTTGATCGAACAGTCTCGTTCCGCGATCGACGAGCGTCGACCGGTTCGCTTGTCATCGGCGATCGGAAACACCAATCGGACCGTCGGAACGATGCTCGGATACGAAGTCACGAAGAAGTGGGCAGGAGAAGGACTTCCCGACGACACGATCTCGATCGACTTCTCCGGATCGGCAGGTCAGAGTTTCGGTGCATTCGTGCCGCGAGGAATCACGCTTCGCCTCACTGGCGATGCGAACGACTATGTGGGCAAGGGATTGTCCGGAGGTCGCATCATCGTGCGCCCTGACGCGCGCTCGAGATTCGTGGCGCATGACAACGTCATCGCTGGAAATGTGATCGGATACGGTGCCACGTCTGGGGAGATCTACTTGCGAGGCGTGGTCGGCGAACGGTTCTGCGTCCGCAACTCGGGAGCCACTGCAGTGGTGGAGGGTGTCGGTGACCACGGGTGCGAATACATGACTGGCGGTCGAGTGGTCGTGCTCGGATCAACAGGACGCAACTTCGCAGCGGGGATGTCTGGTGGAGTGGCATATGTTTACGACCCGACGGGCGTGTTCTCTTCGAAGGTGAACTATGAGATGGTCGATCTCGAGAAGTTGTCTTCCGTCGACGAGGATGAGCTCGTCGCGATTCTGCAGCGACATGTCGATGAAACGGACAGCGATGTCGCCCGCCTCGTGATCGACCAGTGGGAACGCGAGAAGGCTTCGTTCGTGAAGGTGATGCCCCGTGACTATCGACGGGTACTCGAAGTCATCGATGCCGCTCGTGCCGAGGGTTTGAGCGAGCAGGACATGTTGGATCGGGTGATGGAGGCTGCACGTGGGTGAGACGACCGGATTTCTCAAGTGGGATCGGGAATTGCCGGAACATCGTCCGGTGCCTGTGCGCCTGCGAGATTGGCGTGAGGTGTACGAGCCGTTCGACGCAGTGAATCTGCAGAAGCAGGCCGGTCGCTGTATGGACTGCGGCATCCCGTTCTGCAACAACGGTTGTCCACTGGGGAACCTGATTCCCGACTGGAACGATCTCGTGTATCGCGATCACTGGCGCGATGCGATCGATCGTCTTCACGCGACGAACAACTTCCCCGAGTTCACCGGGAGATTGTGTCCAGCTCCTTGTGAATCGGCATGTGTCCTCGGTATCAACGCAGATCCAGTGGCAATCAAACAGGTCGAGGTGGAAATCATCGACCGAGCGTGGAGCGAAGGCTGGGTCGTTCCGCAGACGCCAAGTGTGAAGACTGGTCGCCGCGTTGCGGTCATCGGTTCTGGACCTGCGGGGCTTGCCACTGCTCAGCAACTCACGCGAGCCGGTCACGATGTCGTCGTGTTGGAACGTTCCGATCGCATCGGCGGTCTGTTGCGGTACGGCATTCCTGAATTCAAGATGGAAAAGCGCCACCTCGAGAGACGCCTCGAACAGATGACGGCTGAGGGAACGGAGTTCCGTACCAACGCAGAGGTGGGTCAAGTTATCGACATCGACATCTTGCGGGCCTCGTATGACGCCGTCGTACTTGCTGCGGGTGCCACTGCCTGGCGCGACCTGCCGATACCTGGTCGTGAACTGGCTGGCATCCATCAGGCGATGGAATACCTGCCGCTGTCCAATCGGGTCCAGGAGGGTGATCTGACATCGTCACCGATCGATGTTGCGGGCGCACATGTTGTGATCATCGGAGGCGGCGACACCGGTGCGGACTGCCTCGGAACAGCGCATCGCCAGGGCGCAGCATCGGTGACGCAACTCGAGATCATGCCGACTCCACCCAATGAACGGCGTGCGGACAATCCCTGGCCCCAATACGCGATGGTGTACAAGGTCACATCTGCACACGAAGAGGGTGGCGAGCGTCTCTTCAGCGTGAACACCAAGAGATTCGTCGGTGATGACAGGGGACGCGTGAAAGGTCTCGTGATCCACGACGTCGAGCGGCGTGACGGAGCTTTCGTCGAAGTCGACGGAACAGAACGCGAGATTCCTGCCGATTTCGTCTTCCTCGCCCTCGGTTTCGTCGGACCGGACAAGGGGTCCTGGATCGACCAACTCGGAGTGGATCTGGACGAGCGCGGCAATATCGCTCGTGACGATGCTTATCGGAGCAGCGTTCCAGGAGTCTTCGTGGCAGGGGACATGGGCCGAGGCCAAAGTCTGATCGTGTGGGCGATCGCCGAAGGTCGGGCGTGCGCCGCGAGTGTCGACGAATTCTTGATGGGTGAGACAACTTTGCCAGTGCCGATTCCAGCTTCGGCGCGACCCCTTGTGTGACTTCGAAAAGCACGCAAGAGGGGCCGATACGAACCTTTCGTGTGAATTTCGGCTGTCACAGGCGCTTGTTCCGGACTCTGAAGGAACTGACGTGACTGAGCGACATAGATTGTCGGGCGTGTTCCGAGCGACTTTTCTTCGTATCCGATCGAGCCGGCGCGCTGCGGTGACCGGCCTGGTTGCAAGTGTTGCGATACTCGGTGCGTGCGGTGCCGAT
Source organism: Ilumatobacteraceae bacterium (assembly GCA_044233375.1). Taxonomy (GTDB): domain Bacteria; phylum Actinomycetota; class Acidimicrobiia; order Acidimicrobiales; family Ilumatobacteraceae; genus Casp-actino8. The sequence goes on along the minus strand of JBIIKC010000064.1, from coordinate 2,745 downwards.
CCAGGTGCGACCGTATCGACGCTGCGGCCTTTGACGTCGACGAACTATGCCACGACCCCGCCGTCCTCGCTTGCGCCTCTGGATCCCGCCAATACCGCACCTCCGCCCATCGCCTACACGATCAAGCAAGGTGATTCGGTGTACGGCATCGCCGCCCAGAACGGAGTTCGGCCCGATGAACTCGCGAGCTACAACAACTGGGCCGAGGGGGTCAATCGCCAACTGGAGGTCGGCGACACCATCCTCATTCCGCCGTCCCCGTCGCAGACGACGACCCTTCCGGGACTCCCGCTTCCCACTGAGACAACTGTTCCGCCACCCGAGCCAGCTCGCGGCAACTATGAAGTGAAGCTCGGAGACGGACTCACGATCATCGCCGACAAGTGCGGAGTCGAACTTTCTGCGCTCTTGCGCATCAACGGGTGGCCGGACATGAATGTGCGCATCATGCCGGGGGACACCATCAAGATTCCGAGTTCGACCAAGTCCTACGAGAAGTCGGAGTGTGACGGGGTCTGACGGGTCGAATCCGTGCCACACCCATCGGGCATGGTTCACCCATGACTACTACACCCTCCAGCAGAATTCCTTCCTCCCGAGTCATCGACTGCGCAGAGTGCTCCATGTTCGAGTCCGACCATTGTGGGGACTGTGTCGTCACCTACTTGTGCGACCCGGTCCGCTCGGATCGGGCTCCCCAAACAGCAGTCGTCTTCGATTTGGCCGAGTTGCGTGCGGTGAAACTGTTGGCAGAGGCGGGACTCGTGCCCGCACTCCGTCACAGTGCCTCGGGCTGAGGCAGTCAATGTGAACCTTCCCGAAAGTCTCGGACGAACGGGACTCGTCGACGAACTGCGGGAGGTTGCCATTGCTGCCGGTCTCGACCGAATTGGGTTCTGCGATGCATCGATTCTCGAACGAGCGCGTCGCGAACTCCATCGTCGCAAGGCTGCGGGACTTTCGGACACGATGCAGTTCACTTTTCGCAATCCGGAGCGCTCCACTGAACCTTCGATGACGATGCCGGAAGTTCGTTCGATCGTGGTCGCAGCTCGGAGTTATCAGGTTGCCGAGGCTTCGGGACATCTCTCTGATCCATCAGAGACCTCGTTGGTCGCCGATGCAGATCGTGGCCCCTCCGCCCGTGTCGCGAAGTACGCACAACACGACCACTATTCCCATCTTCGGTCGGGTCTCGAAAAAGTCGCACATGTTCTCCGTCGCAACGGGTTCAGTGCATTGGTCATTGCAGACGAGAACAATCTCGTCGACCGGGAAGTCGCCTACAAGGCAGGTATCGGCTGGTTCGGAAAGAATGCGAACCTTCTCCTGCCGGGAGCGGGAAGTTGGTTCGTTCTTGGTTCAGTCCTGACGAACGCGGATCTGCCGACCCAGGAGAATTCGGTACCCGACGGATGCGGCCAATGTCGACGATGTATTGACGCCTGTCCGACCGGTGCGATCGTCGCCGAGGGGGTCATCGACGCGCGTAAGTGTCTTGCGTGGCTCCTGCAAAAACCAGGAAGCTTCCCTCGGGAGTTCCGAATCGATCTCGGTGATCGCATCTATGGTTGCGACGATTGTCAGGATTCGTGTCCCATCACTGTTCGCCTCGGTTCCCGTCACGCGGTATCTCTCGATGGAAGTGGTGACGGGGCACTCATCGACGTTCTCGAACTGCTCGAATCGAGTGACGGTGAGCTGATGGAGCGTTTCGGGCGTTGGTACATTCCCGAGCGCGACCCGATCTGGGTCCGGCGCAATGCTCTCATTATCCTGGGAAACGTGGCACCGATTCCGCTGAGTCCTCGTGCGGTCGCCATCTTGGAAACTTGTGCTCGGTCGAGCAATCCATTCCTTCGGGCTCAGACCCTCTGGACTGCTCATCGACTGGGGGTCGATCACATCGTCTCCGCACTGTCAGCTGATCTCGATCCTGTCGTGAAGGATGAGTGTGATTGCCTGGATCGATCATCGCGTCGGATGCCTCACGAGAGCAGTGAGACCGGACGACGATGAAACATCTTCTTGTCACGAACGACTTTCCCCCCAAGATCGGTGGTATCCAGTCCCTGTTGTGGGAATGGTGGCGGCGGTTGCCGAGTGATTCCTTTGCGGTATTGACCTCGCCATACGAAGGGGCCGACGAGTTCGATTGCAGTCAGCCATTCGAAATCCATCGCACGAAGGAGCCGGTTCTCCTTCCACATCCCTGGATGGTGCGGCGAGTGAATTCGTTGGCGCAATCGTTCGGCGCGGATTTCGTCGTTCTGGATCCAGCCGTGCCCCTCGGCTTGATCGGACCGTCGCTCTCGTTGCCATATGACGTCATCGTTCATGGGGCAGAGGTCACGGTCCCTGGTCGCATACCCGGGTCACGTCAGGCTCTCGGTTGGGTTCTACGAAACGCTCGTCGGGTGATAGCGGCCGGCGGATATCCCGCAGCCGAAGCAGAACATGCTGCGGGGTGTGCGCTCGACGTGCATGTCGTCCCACCTGGCGTGGACATCGACCGTTTTCGTCCCCTGAGCGCCATCGAGCGAGCGGATGCTCGTCGCCATTTCGGATTCGAGGAGGACGAGATCATGCTCGTCGCCGTGAGTCGACTCGTCCCTCGAAAAGGATTCGATACGGCGATCGAGGCGGTTGCGCGCTTGCGTTCGCAGCATCCGAAGCTTCGTCTGGCCATTGCGGGTTCCGGTCGAGATCGCGACCGCTTGGAGAAGATTGCGCGGACACTTGACG
>JBIIKC010000063.1:0-6741 GCA_044233375.1 Ilumatobacteraceae bacterium | reverse complement strand
TGACGGCCAAGCGTTCTTCACATTGGGAGTCCAACGACTCTCACGATGTGCCACGTAAAACGCGTTCTTCTCGAGTTCGTCGGGCCAAACGTCTCGAACGATCTGCTCGAGTTCGGCCTGGGTGTAATTCCTCGACGGTGTGCTCGACGAGCCTCCTGACGACCCACCAGACGAGCTACCAGACGAACTACCCGACGAGGCCGATGGTGGCTGGGTGGCAGCAGGTGCCTTTGCGCCCACGGGCAAGCACAGCACTTCTCCGATGAGAAGATTCGAGCGCACCGTTTCGTTGTTGACCGACGCAAGTTCGGACGCCTTCACCGAATATCGACTCGCAATCAAACTCCAGGAGTCCCCAGCGCGCACTGTGTACTCACCGGAGCATTTCGGAGCCTGTGTTGCCTGAGGTGCAGAGGTCGTTTTGATCGGTGGCACCGTCGCCCCAGGCGGCAAACAAATCTCAGAACCAAGAAGAAGATTCGTTTGCAGAGTCATGCCGTTGCGACCAGCGATCTCGCTCGCCTTCACCCCTGCGCGTTCGGCAATGCCGTACCAAGAATCACCCGGTTGCACCGTGTACGACAGGCATTCCACGACCGCTGCTTCAGTCGTAGGAGGAACTGTCGGCGCTGGTTCGTTCACTTCGACGAGCTCTTCAGGAGCGGGCGCGGGACTCGAGGGGACTTGAACCGATGGAGGCGTTACCTGCGGAGCAATCGAATCCTGACCTGATGATGCATCGAACTGGACAACGGCCGCAGCACCACCGGTGTATGCGACACCGACAGGTTTGCCATCGTCCCTCGTCGCCCACACAACGGGTGCAACCATCAAGCCGAGTAACAACATGGCGCCCAAACGGCGTCGAAATGCATCGCGTGGATCCGCGATCGAACTCCGTCGTCGACCTCGACGACGTGGCCCCGGTGCGCCGTAATACGGCTCCGGCCGGAAGTTCTGGTGATAGGTGCTCACTGAATTGAGTGTCCGGTCCCGTGCGGAACGCCGACCCCCAAATTCTGCTCCTATCGCCCGGGGGATACAACCTCGGGATGGGGGCCATGAATGGCTCGACAGCTTTCATCCACAGGGGAAATCAGCCCGATCAACGAAAAATCTCATCCCTGACGAGTTATCCACAGATTGGCAAGACTTGGAAAGTCTGGCGGAGAGGGTGGGATTTGAACCCACGGACCCCGTTTCGGGGGTCAACGTCTTAGCAGGACGTCCCGTTCAACCTGGCTCCGGCACCTCTCCCAGGCAACTGGAGCAGTGTACATGTGGAGTTGTTGTCGGCGCATTCCCACATGGTGAACCCAGCTGAGTTCGATGATCGGCGAGACCGCTTCCGAACGGGATGAGATCCGAGGATTACCCTGTCGTCATTCCTCACCCAAGCCGCCGTCGAGTGCTGATCCAAGCCGTCACCATCACGATCTGCGCGATGGGGGTTGCTCTCTGGCGTTCGAGGTCCGGTCTCGCATTGATCGGCGATTCGGGGTCGTATCTCGCCGGCGCGTCAGGAGCCTCACAGGGACGGATCTTCGATACCCCACTTGTTCCCTCGTTCTCTGAACTGTCGGTTCTCGACACCGTGCGCAACGCTGGCTGGTCGCCGTATGCGGACTTCGGAATCGGTCTGCCACTGGTGATTGCGCTGATCCACCTCGTCGTGCCGCTGAATGCAGCTGCTGTAGCAGTCAACGTTGGATCCATCGGGATGATTGCACTCGGTCTCGTCATCGGACCGTGGACACCACGACACAACAACGAACTGTGGATGCGATCCGTGGTTGCCTTCGCAGTGAGTTGTTGGCCAATTCTGAGTTTCACCGCGAGTGGCGTTCTGTCGGAGCCATTGTTCTGCGCTGCACTCCTGTGGCTTGCAATTCTTCTTCCACGACTCGACGTGGATCGCACGGTTTCTTTGGTCGTTCTTGGTGCATTCACCATCATGATCGGCACGTTGCGGTTCGTCGGACCGATCGTTGCGATCATCGTTGCCGTGCTCCTTCTCCAACGAAACGTTGCGGTGAGGCGGGTCGTCGTCTGGACCTCGATCACTGCTCTTGGACCGCTCGCAGCCACATGGATCGCAACGAGCAGTACGAATACTCGGGTCATCGCTCTGCATGGACTCGATGCATCCGATGTGTTCTTCACTGCTCGCGGAGTGGGCGGATGGTTCGAAGCGAATCTCGGGAACCAGACGGCGACACTTCTCCGCAGCAGTTTCGACCCGAACATCTTCGACTGGCTCATCACGATCGCAGCAATCTCCGGTGCTGTCGCAGTACTCGTGAAGTGGGTCGGGTCGATTCGTCGCCGGCACGCGCCTCCTCTCGAACCGGCTCGCGTTCTCGCTGTGGGATTAGCGCTCGCGGTTGTTCCATCGATGGTGTTCATCGACGCAGTCCTCAAATTGGAGAACCGAATTCTCATGCCGACGGGGATTCTTGCGATCAGTGCAACCGCTTGGTGGATCGCAGAGCGCACGCCCTTCTCTGTTACGCCGCGCACGAAAGTGTCGAGCATCGTGTCGTGGTCCGTGATCGGGTTGTGGAGTGTCGTTGCCACTCATCCGTGGCAGTGGCTCGACCGACCGCCGGCAGCGCAACCCTCAGCCCTCACCGAGACCGTTCGTTCTCTCGATCCCGCATACGTCTTGACGAATCGAGCCGATCTCGTGTGGTGGGTCACACGCATTCCATCGCGCTATCTGCCCGATGGGTATCACGACTTGTCCGATCGCTCGTTCGACACACGACCGATCATGCAGTCACTGCCCTGTGAACTCGATCGGACCGATGGTGTGATCGTCATCGAAGACGGCGGCACGATTGGCGCGGTGGCAGACCAGCTGCAATCCGACACAGTCGATGGGAGGTACGACATGTCGACTCGACCCGATGGCATCGTCGTCTACACACCCACCGGCCTCGACTGCTGACAAGCTTCAATCCTTCCCTTCGAACACTGCCGCCCAAACGATCTTCACGACAGTGTCCTCGCCTTCGCCCTCGATCAACCAGACAAGACTCAGGTCATCGCCGGAATGGGCATCGTAGAAAGTCGCAAGCCGCGCCATGCGCCCGGTTGGAAGGAGGAATTTCCGACCCGAATTTCGCCCACCCGGGTCAATCCTCAAGCTCGTTATTCGATCACTGACCATTTGGAACAACGTGGGGTTGCTGAGTTTCAACGCACGTAGCTGAGCTCGTGCCTCTGCAGTTGCCGCCAGACTCAGCACCGAGCGTCTCTACAACTCGTCGAGGTCTAGACCAGTTGCCGGTGCCTCTGCCGCCTCACTGATCTTGCGCAGGAAGGCCCCATTCGTGAGCAAGCGCTGCTCTGCAGCCGTCATCACAACCGCTGGCTCGAGGATGACCCGTCCCTCGATGTCGCAGGTGACCAGGTACTGGTCCTCGGTGAGAACTGAGCCCAAGGAGACGCGTCCACGGCTGTCCTTCTGAACCAGGAACGATGAGGAACTCATGCTCGCACCCTATCGCCGAACCCATTGTTGGGTATGTCGGCATCGGGGCATTACCCACTACGGAAATCTACTTACCCGGCCACCTGACTTCGAGACTCGAGTGAGCGGAACGGGAGGGATTCGAACCCCCGGGCCTTTTGAGCCGGCCGCTTTCAAGGCGGCTGCATTTGTCCACTCTGCCACCGTTCCGGCTGCGAGGCTAGCGAGAAACAGGGCTCACTCCTGTTGGAACCCTGCAATGGGTTCGATCACAGGGAGATGTCGACGCCGAACAGCCGTCGGAACTCGGCGATGTACTCGGCATCATCAGCAATTGCACCGAGGGCCACCCATTCTGCGTCTGTCACATGCGACCGACTTCCGAGCAATTCCGGCCCGCCCCACGAGACGGGATAGCGGAGTTTCGGCTCTGCAGTTCGAATCGCCTCCAACACCACTGCGCCGACTTCGAACGGGTCTGTTGCTCGAATCATTCCTGCGGCATAGAACTGGAACATCCGTCGATAATGCGCGTCGTAGGCGCCCGAACTGTTCGGCGCGTCGACGTTCTTCGCGAAAATCGCCGACTTCGTGATACCCGGCTCGATGATTGCCACACGGATGCCGAACGGCGCCAGCTCCTGAGCAAGCTCCTCGCTGATCGCTTCCAATGCCCACTTCGACGCAACATAGGGGGCCTGAGCGAGCGCTGCGAAACGACCGACGACCGAGGACACGTTGACGATGCAGCCCGTCTTTCTTTCACGCATGCCTGGTGCAACTTCCTGGATGCACCGAACAGCCCCGCACAAGTTGATGTTCATGACGTCGAGGAACAGCTCAGGTGGACTCTCCTCGACGACCGCATTTCCACCGACACCGGCGTTGTTCACGAGAACATCGACCGTCTCGGTCTGTTCGAAGATTCGGGCAAAACCATTCTTGACGCTGTCCGAATCAGCAATGTCGAGTTCGACCCACTCGATCTGCACTCCTACATCAGCGGCCATCGAGTTGGCCTTTGCGGCCTTGCCGACATCACGAGCAGTTCCGAAAACTCGATATCCGTTCGAAGCCAGGTGAATGGCCGTCGCTCGACCGATACCCGAATTTGCGCCAGTGACCACTGCTACCGAAGGTGTTGCCGTCATGGCAGCACACTATGCCCGTTTCGAGATCATGCCCGTTTCGAGATCATGCCCGTTTCAAGATCATGCCCGTTTCAAGATCAGTCGATCGATGATCTGATCTCGTCGATCCAGTCGTCAGCCATCTGCCATCGGACATCGGCATGTTTGCGGGTGGAATGCGAATGTCCTCCGTGCGCGGGGTACGAGCCGAGGAACTTGACGCCTCCCTGCTTGGCGTGCAGTGCCCGCAGAGCGTCAGCCACCAACTCATCGGCGATGTGTCCATCGAGATACATGACGAAGCAGTAGTCGCCGAGACCGCCAGCCTTGGTCGGTCGCGACAGGAGGTTGGTGATGTTCACCCGACGAGCAGCGAACTCCTGCAGGATCGAAATCAAACTTCCCGGTTCATCAGCGCGTTGATAGACGATGATGCCCGTCATGTCGTGACCTGTCGGAGCCGGCACTCGGTCTTTGCCAATGACAACGAAACGTGTTTGATTCCCCTGATGATCCGCAATGTCACTGGCGATCACCGCCAAGCCGTACAACTCGGCGGCATTGCGAGGCGCAACCGCAGCTGCGCCTGCAGATGTGGATCCGCCAGCCAATCTCGCAGCGTCAGCCGTGCTGTTCGCAGCCAAAATTTCGGCATCAGGCAATTGCTCTCGCAGATAGCGATGACATTGAGCGGTCGCCACAGGAATCGAGTACACGGTATGCACATCGGAAAGATTCGTCCCCGGCGCAGCCAGCAGACAGTGCTCGATGTCGAGAACGATCTCTCGTTGAATCAAGAGGTCGTAGTCGAAGGCAAGTGCATCCTGAGTGAAGTTCACAGTTCCTTCGATCGAGTTCTCGATCGGCACCACTCCGACATCGACGTGACCGTGTTCGACAGCATCGAGAACGTCGGGAACCGTGCGGAACGGCAGTAGTTCACAATCCACAAGATCTGCTTGGGATTTCACTGCTTGTTCGGTGAACGTCCCGAAGGGACCGAGGAAACCGACCCGACTGATCGGGGTACGGGAATGGCCGTCTCTTCGGTCGGAGGTCATGGATGCCAAGGCTACGCAGACCGAACGGGCAACACGGGCGAATATGACATGACAGGATGAAGCGATGGATGTCGACACACTGCGGCAGCTGATGGAAGACGTCTCGAATGGAGCAATGACTCCAGATGATGCTGTCGAGAGATTGAAACGCCTTCCGTTCGGCGACATCGGTGACACTCTCGTCGACCATCATCGACATCTCCGTCAGGGTTCCCCGGAGGCCGTGTATGGACGCGGCAAGTCCCCCGAACAGTGCGTCGACATCGTCAGAGAACTGCTCACCCATGGAACAGGACCAGTACTCGTCACTCGCACCGACGAAGATCAGCGAAAAGCACTCGAAGCAGCGATCGGTCCTGCCGAACACGCTCACGGCTCGATGCTCTGGCGAGCCCCCGAGCCGTGGTTCACCGGTCGCGTTCTCGTCATCTCGGCAGGTACTGCAGATGTGCCCGTGGTCGACGAGTGCATGCTCACACTCCGATCGCACGGCATTCCCGCCATGCGGATCACCGATGTCGGCGTTGCGGGGCTACATCGATTGCTCGCCCGTGTCGACGATGTCATGAATGCCGATGTGATCGTGGTCGTTGCCGGCATGGAGGGCGCACTTGCCAGTGTCATCGGTGGACTGTCCGGTCGGCCGGTGATCGCAGTCCCGACCAACGTCGGGTACGGAGCCGGTCTCGATGGCGTCACGGCCCTGCTTGCCATGCACGCGACCTGTGCCAACGGAGTCACGGTCGTCGGCATCGACAACGGTTACGGCGCAGCGTGTGCAGTGGCGCGAATCGTTCGGAGCGAGTCGGTGGGTCGACAGTCGTGAGGAATGCCTGGTTCAACTGCGGTGCAGGAGTTGCCGGAGACATGGTTCTCGGTGCACTCGTCGATGCAGGAGCGGATCCGCTGTTCATCGCCAATGTGCTCGGTCATCTCGATGTCGATGATTACGCGATGACGTTCGAGAGAACACAACGGTGCGGAATCTCGTCGACACAGGCCATCGTCGCCGTTCACGAACATGGTGACGCGCATCATCATCGCCACTGGCGCGACATCCGCGACCTGATCGAAT
>JBIIKC010000062.1:0-6770 GCA_044233375.1 Ilumatobacteraceae bacterium | reverse complement strand
CATTCCCTTCGGGTGACGTTCGCCATGCACACCGTCTGAGAGTTCCCAACCGCGGAACTGTGCCAACGCTCGAGGGTATGTTGGTCTGCGTATGGCAACTCCAACAGCTTCTCCTTCAGTCGATCTCGGAATCTCTGCCGAGGCTCGACTTCGAATATCCCAGGGTTTGTCACATCTTCTGGCTGACAGCTACACGCTGTATCTGAAGACGCACAACTATCACTGGAATGTCACTGGACCGATGTTCCAGACTCTGCACTTGATGTTCGAGACTCAGTACAACGAGCTTGCACTCGCCGTCGATCTGATCGCAGAGCGAATCCGTGCTCTCGGAGTGAAGGCTCCGGGAACGTATTCCGAATTCGCTTCTCTGACCAAGATCACCGATGGTCCGGAGAACCCTTCGGCCCGCGACATGATCAGTGAGCTCGTCATCGGACAAGAAACTGTGGTGCGCACCGCCCGCGAGACCTTCCCGATCGTTTCCGAAGCCCACGACGAGCCCACTGCGGATCTGCTCACTCAACGAATGCAGATCCACGAAAAGACAGCGTGGATGCTGCGCAGCCTTCTCGAAGAGGGCTGACTCCTACGACACCTGGCGAACGGCTGCAGTCACAACTGCTCCGACAACGATGACCACGATCAACGGGGCACGTCGCCACGCAGCAATCATTGCGACGGCAATTCCTGCCGCACGGGCATCGAGGACGATTTCTTGTCCGCTCGTGAGCGTGTCCTTGACGATCAGCGCGCTGATCACAGCAGCTGGAATCAGTGCGAGACATCGTTCGAAAATCGGCGGCAGGGTCCGAGCGCCGATGATCACGAGTCCTGTGAACTTGAAGGCGTAAGCGCCGGCAGCCAGAAGCAGGATCAGGGTCCAGGTCATGATCCGGACTCCAGTGCCAACTCACTTCCCGTCTGCGGTGAGCGCAGTCCGACGAGAACGCCGATGACCGAGAGCAGGATCGGAACACCCACCGGTGTGAATGGGACTGCCACCAGACAGACAACTGCACCGACAATGGCCGCCAAACGGGCTTCGACTCTGGACAAGAGTGGCCAGATCATCGCGATGAATCCGGCCGGGAATGCAACATCGAGACCGAAAGTTTCGGGATCGATCGCCGAACCGGCGAGGGCTCCGATCAACGTTCCGAGGTTCCAACATGCGTACAACGCTCCGCCTGTGAGCCAAAAGGCGATCTGCTGCTCGCGTCGAGTCGGCTGAGCGACTGCCATGGCAGTCGTCTCATCGATGGTCAGCTGAGCGGCAAGGATCTTGCGCCCGAGACCGCCCTCCAGACGCCTCGACATCGCCATGCCGTAGACACCGTTCCGTGCGGCGAGGAGTAGAGCCCCTCCAAGCGCAGATCCGATCGATCCTCCTGCACCGATGACACTCACAGCTGAGAATTGGGATGCTCCGGTGAAGACGACGAGAGAAATCACACACGTTTGCAAGACACTCGCACCCGCAGCAACGGAACCGACGCCGAACGACACCCCGAAGACTCCAACGGCCGCACTCAACGTGAGGCAAGCCACGATCATCGGCCGGAGCGATTGGTCTCGCCACCAATGCTGCACATGAGCAGACGGCGGATGATTCGGAATCGGCTGATCCGATTGTGAACCCGACACCGTCATCGACCGCTGAACGTCGCCTTTCCGGGACCGTTCTCGAGAAAACTCTTCACACCGGTGCGGCTGTCCTGCGTAGTGAACACTTCGGTGAACCTGCGCAACTCCTCTTCGAGTCCAGTCGTGAGCGAAGTCGCGGTTCCGGTGTCGACGAGATTCTTGATCATGCCTTGAGCAATGGTTGCTCCAGATGCAACTTCGCTCGCCAATGCCAGCGCACGAACGTGGACTTCTCCTTGGTCGACGAGTTCGTCTGCGAGACCGATTCGCAGAGCTTCCTCCGCCTTGACCTGGCGTCCCGTGATCATCATTTCCTTGGCACGGCTCGGACCGACGGTCCGCGTCAAACGTTGGGTGCCGCCTCCGCCCGGGATGATGCCGAAGACCGCCTTCTCACCAGCAATCCGGTAGTCGCATGCAAGCGCCAGTTCACAACCTCCACCGAGCGCGTACCCGGTGACTGCAGCAATGACGAATCGGGGAATCGCCGCAACTGCATTCAATGCTCGATGAAACGTTTCACCGATGACAGATGCTTCCTGTGGTCCTCCGAATTCCGAAATGTCCGCACCTGCAGCGAAGATTCGCTCTCCCCCCGTGAAGACGACAGCACCGGGCGGATTTGCGGTCAACTCGAGTGCGGTCCGATGAATCTGCTCGAGGACCGCTCGTGAGAGTGCGTTGACCTTCGGGTTGTTCAGCGTGACGACAGCGACGCCGTCAGGGCGACGCTCGACCAGGACGAGAGATTCCATTCCCGAACCGTATCCGAGCCGATCCATCAATCGTCAGGCGCCGACGCCCTTGAGCATTTCGTCGGCAGCACCCCAAGGGTCGATTCTTCGGTTCACGACATCGGCGTGCAGTTGATCCCATCGGTCGCCGGTGCAGATCTCCCGTGCACGTTGCTCCAGGCGACGGGCGACGATCTCTCGCAGTTCCTCGCGCATACGGAAATGGCGACGTCTCTCGAGTTCTCCGCTCGAAGTGATGAAATCTCTGTGTCGTTGGATCGCGTCCCACAGATCCGGGACACCCTCCCCGGTGGACCCGATCGTCGACACGATCGGAGGACGCCACGCTTCGTGAGGCAGATCCGACAGATCGAGCATTTGTTCGAGATCCCGACGCGTCTCATCGACACCCTTGCGGTCCGCCTTGTTGATCACGAAGACATCGGCAATCTCCATCAAGCCCGCTTTGTTCGCCTGGACCGAATCGCCCCATCCGGGATTGACGACAACAACGGTCGTATCGGCCTTGCCCGCAATCTCGACTTCGACTTGTCCTACTCCGACTGTCTCGACGAGCACCCACAGTCGTCCGACTGCATCGAGCAGCCGGATTGCCTCGGGCGCCGCAAGTGAAAGACCGCCGAGGTGACCTCTCGTCGCCATCGACCTGATGAAGACTCCGCGATCCGTCGCATGATCCTGCATGCGCACTCGATCGCCGAGAATCGCACCACCCGTGAACGGCGAGGACGGATCGATCGCAAGGACTGCAACCTCGAGATCCATTCGACGCAGGTGCCCAATCACGGCTGATGTGAGTGTGCTCTTGCCCGCTCCCGGGGCGCCCGTCAACCCGACCGTGTAGCAGTTGCCACCTCTGGGATACGAGAGTCTTCCGATCGCACGAGCTGCTTCTCCGCCGCGCTCGATCATCGACAAGAGGCGTGCAAGCGCACTTCGATCCCCTTCGATTGCAGATGTGAAGAGGATTTCGGGGTCGCGCTCCCGACGACTCACACATTCACCACTTCGGTGACGCCATCGACTCGATCGCGCATGATTCTTTCGATTCCCTGCTTCAAGGTCTGAGTCGAGGCCGGACACGTTCCGCACGCGCCGATCAACGTCACCGTCACGATTCCCGTCTCCTCGTCGACACCCTTCAATTCGATGTCACCGCCATCGGCTTGAAGAGCGGGGCGAATGGCCTCGATGGTCTCTTCGACCTGGGTTCGCATTGTGGTCGTCACGTTCGTACCTGAAATCGCTGGGGGATCGAATTCCGTCATCGAGCTGTTCGAGACAGCATTGAATCGTAGAGTCATCGTGCCAGGGAACCTCTGTCAGAGGCGGATTCGCACCGATACCCTGAGTCCACGGCGGTGCAGCTTGGAAAACGTCCCAAGAAATGATCATCGAGAAACGACCGTCGAGGAAAGATCATCGTGAACATCGTCGCAATCCCCGCTGTTTCGCTCCACCCGATCCTGGCCCATCAAGGTGGCTGGGATGAGATCCTCCTCGTTGCGGGTCCGATCGCCGTGATCGTCGGACTGCTTGCGCTCGTGAAGAGGCGAATCGACGCCCAAATGAACGTCGCCTCGACGGAGTCGAACGATCCGGAACAAGGTTCCTCAGACGATGTCGACCGAAGTGCGTTCGACAGCCGCTCCGATTCCGCGTAGACGGCCGACGATGTCGTCATAGCCGCGGTCGATGTGGTCGACACCGGAAATGATTGTGCGACCCTCGGCCGCAAGTCCTGCGACCACGAGCGCCGCGCCGGCTCGGATGTCGGGAGCCGAAACTGCTGCGCCTCGCAATCCGCTGACGCCGCGGATGATTGCATGGTGGCCATCAGTGCGGATGTCTGCTCCGAGTTTCGACAGTTCCTCCACGTACCGAAACCTGCCTGGGTAGAGATTCTCCGTGACGATGCCGATTCCCTCGGCGACTGCGAGCATCGTCACCAGGAGGGGCTTGTAGTCCGTGCCGATCCCCGGATACGGCAGGGTTTGAACATCGACAGCCCTCAAATAGCCGTCGGATTCGATGCGAACACCTCCAGGAACTGCGGTGATCTCAGGACCCATCTCGTGCATTCGGCGCAGCAGAACTTCCATGTGCTGGGAACTCGAGCCCGTCACCGTCACATCTCCGCCAGCGACGGCGACGGCCGCCAGATAAGTGGCGGCTTGGATACGGTCTCCAACGACGGCGTGAGAGACCGGTACGAGCGATCCACGCGGGACCCCCACGATCGTGAGCGTTGTCGATCCGATGCCGGAGATCTGCGCACCCATCTCGGTGAGCATCGTGCACAAGTCAGCGATTTCTGGCTCACGCGCTGCATTGCGAATCGTGGTCGAACCCTCTGCATGAACTGCTGCCGTGACGAGATTCTCAGTCGCCCCTACAGACGGAAAATCGAGAACGATGTCCGCTCCGTGCAGTCGATCGGCATGGGCTTCGATGTAGTCGTGAGCCGGCTCGAACTCGACCCCCATGGCCGAGAGGCCTGCTATGTGCATGTCGATCGGTCGTCCACCGAAATCGTCACCGCCGGGAAGGTCGAGGCGAACGCGTCCTCGGCAGGCGAGTAGAGGCCCGAGCAGGTTGATCGATGCACGAATGCTTTCGACGAGCTCCGATGGTGCTTGTGTTCGAAGATCACCAGTGTTGTCGAGACACAAGGAATCAGCCTTGTCCGGATGGTGGTGTACGTCGACACCGAGAGCGCCGAGGAGACGGCCCATGGTGTCCACATCCGAAATGCCGGGGACATTGGTGAGTTCGTGACGTCCCTCGGCGAACAAAGAGGCAACCATCAATTTGAGGACCGAGTTCTTCGCACCCGGAACATCGACGGATCCCGAAAGAGGACCGCTCCTGTGAACGACGATGCGGTCCATGTACGACAAATATACGCCCCTGTCCAAGGTGCGAACATGTCGCACCACGGGGTCGTGTCGCCTTTAGCCTCGAGCGTTCACAACTAGGCTCTCACGGTGAGTCGTGACCCGGTTGGAGCTCCATGGCTCGAACGTCGGATCATTTCGTCCATCCGCCGGCTCGAAAGTCGTCGAGACTCCGTTTCGTCTTCGGGTCGACGAACCTTCTGGCTTCCACCCGACCGACTGGACGATCGGCAGATTCGAGTGCTGGTTCTCCTCGTTTCCGCTTCGCTCCTCAGTGCGTTCGTCAACACTCTGTTCACCCAGACCGTCGCCTTCGCAGGAGACGATCTCGGAGTCGGTGACTGGGGGCGTGGAGTCGCTGGAACCGTTGTCCGCATGGGGATCATCATCGGACTGCCCGCCGCAATCCTGGCCGATCGAATCGGTCGACGGCGCGTCGTCGTCACCCTCGCTTGGGCTGCTCCGATTCTCGCTTCGCTCGGAGCCCTTGCTCCCAACTTCCCTTTCCTCGTCGCAACGCAAACCTTGAGCCGCCCACTCGGCCTCGCACTCGATTTGCTCGTTGCGGTGATCGCTGCAGAAGAGATGCCTCGTAATTCGCGTGCCTACGCAGTCAGCCTCCTGGCGATGGCGAACGGCCTCGGTGCTGGAGTGGCTGTCATTGCCCTCCCTCTCGCGGACGTCGGCTCCGATGGATGGCGACTCGTGTATGCGCTGTCTCTCGTCTGGCTCTTCGTTGCGATCAGCATCACTCGCCGTCTACCCGAAACGGACCGCTTCTCTCGTCAGCGGCGCCTTCGTCCGAGTCGAACCGCTGCGAAGGTGTCGGCGCCCGATCATCGTCGTCGCCTCGCTGTCCAGATTGCCGTTGCGTTCTTCGGAAACATGCTGCTGTCACCGGCATCGTTCTTCCAGAACTCGTATCTGAAGGATGACCGAGGTTTTTCCGCCGGGATGGTTTCCCTGTTCACGATTGTCACGTCGGCGCCTGCCGTGCTCGGACTCGTCATCGGAGGTCGCGTCGCCGATCGCAGAGGTCGTCGCCGGGTCGCAGTTCTCTGCACCCCGATCGGGGGATTTCTCATCGCACTGTCATTCGCCACAGGCAGTTCGCTGATGTGGTCATCTGCGATCTTGGGCGGAATCTTTGCTGCCGCCGCATACCCGTCACTCGCCGTCTATCGGACAGAGTTGTTCGCTACGTCGAGACGAGGACTCTCGGGATTCGTGATCCTCGCCAGTGCTCTCATCGGTGGAAGTATCTCACTGCTGATCACCGGAGCGCTTGCAGATTCGGGTGTCTCCTACGGTCCGATCATGCTTGCTCTCGTCTTCGGACCGATTGCGGTCTCGATGATCGTTCTGTTCACCTATCCCGAGACTGCCCATACCGAACTCGAAGAACTCAACCCAGAGGATTCAATCGTCGATCGACACGACTGAACCGGGAATCGTCAACCTCCGGCCATCT
>JBIIKC010000061.1:0-6771 GCA_044233375.1 Ilumatobacteraceae bacterium | reverse complement strand
CAGCGTCTCGGTTGTCAGTTCCATCTGCCGTGCGCGCAGCGCCTCGACGGTGGGAACTTTCTCGAACGGAAGCTTCTGCTTCGTCAGTCGTTCGATGTTCGCCAGCAATCGTTGCTCACGGGGCTCTGCAAGGGTGATGGCCACGCCCTCGCGACCAGCTCGTCCGACGCGGCCGATTCGATGCACATAGGACTCGGGAGCGGACGGCACATCGAAATTGACCACATGGGTGAGGTGGTCGATGTCGAGCCCGCGAGCGGCGACGTCGGTGGCGATCAGGAGATCGGCGGATCGTGACCGAACTCGTCCCATGACTCGATCGCGCTGCTCCTGGTCCATTCCCCCGTGCAGAGCTTCCGCCCGATACCCGCGCCCGTTGAGCGTTTCTGTCAACTGGGCGACTTCGCCGCGTGTGCGACAGAAAACGATTGCCGCTTCAGGGGCCTCGATGTCGAGTATGCGTCCGAGCGCTGCTGCCTTGAGGTGACGCGGGACGAGGTAGGCCTTCTGGTCGACGAGAGGTGACGATCCCGTTTCGGTGGAGGATCGCTCGATCGTGACACGCACGGGGTCCTTCTGGTGCTTCTTGGCAATTGCACCGATGCGCGGAGGCATCGTTGCCGAGAACAGAACCGTCTGGCGTCCCGGCGGAGTCGATTCGAGAATTGCTTCGAGATCCTCTGCGAAACCCATGTCGAGCATCTCATCGGCTTCGTCGAGAACCACCATTCGGATCTTGTCGAGAACGAGAGTCTTCTTGCGAATGTGATCGAGTGCTCGACCAGGTGTGGCAACAACCACGTGAGCACCGCGTCGGAGAGCGTCTATTTGGCGTCCGATGGGCTGACCGCCGTAGATCGGGACACATCGCGCCTTCAGATCGTGTCCGTACTTGTAGATGGCTTCGGACACCTGCATGGCGAGTTCACGCGTCGGAACGAGGACGAGAGCCATCGGAGCGGTGCTTCGGCTCTCGATGTCGAGGAGATGGAGGATCGGCAGAGCAAAAGCCGCAGTTTTCCCGGTTCCCGTGGCAGCTTGACCAAGGACATCCTTGCCCGAAATCAGGAGAGGAATGGCTTCCCGCTGAATGGGTGTCGGTTCTTCGTATCCGAGGTTGTTCAGAGCTGTCAGCAGCTCCGTTCGAAGGCCAAGGTCGGCAAAGCCGGTTTCCACGCCCGTTACGTTATTCATGAGCGCTTCTCCTGCTCTGTCTTCAGCGGCAGTCTACGGGTCGAGGGTTCAAACACGGTCGGGCGGGTTTGCGAGACTGTCTCATATGCGAACGGTCTATGGCGTACGAATCGAAGCGCCTGCTTGGACCGTGGACGACCATCGGCGGGCCCGTGAAGTGGTCGAACGGTGGGTCGAGGAGCAACATCCCTTCGCAGACAGGGGTCCCGGGGTATCGGTACGAGTCGACGACGAGGATCCGCAACGGTGGTGGAGGTATTCGATCGGAGTGAGTCTTGCGGGAGGAGACATTTCCTCGACTGTCGTATCGGCGAGCACGCGATCGTCGTCGACGTCTTTCGAGATTCGCCTTGCGGTGGTTCCCGGCGGTACTCGTATTCGTTCACGACCCTCCTCCGTATCGGCTCTGGCTGCGCGCGAATTGGCGCGCTCGATCGTGTCGGCTTTCGTTTTCTTCGATGCAGGCGTGAGGGTCGCCGATCACGGGCGAGTGATCGTCGATGAGGCCTCCGCACAGGAGGTGGCCGCGTTCTGCGATGCGCCGAGTCGTGCTCTCCCGTTGGTGATCGAAAGTGTTCCATCGCGCGGGGAGTCGGTCTTTCGCAGCGAACGCCTCGCTCTCACGCTCAGTGGACTTGCCCACGTCGTCACGATCGAAGGTGACGGAGCGCGGCGCGCCTTCAATTCGTTCTTCGGCGAGGACTTACTCCTTCCTCGAGGGTTGGCGCTCGTGTGGCCGGACCGCAGTCGTCAGACATGGAACGGATTGGGTCTCGCCCTGAGTGGAGGAGATGATGTTCGCAAGCAGTCCATCAGAGTGATCACCGAAGCTGCAGCGGAATCGCTCGGTTCCTTGCGCCCACCCTTGTTCAGACGCCGGGCACCCGAGATCCCCACCGCGAAAGTCCCCGTCCCGTCGACGACCCCATCCGATGGTGCACGAGATGGCGTGATCGACGACGAGATGCCAGCGACTGTGACGTGGGACGAGTACCGAGCAGCACTCGATGGCTGGCAGGAGTCCGAGGAGCGCATCACCGAATTGGAAGAAGCTCTCACCGAGGCCGATCGGGTGATTGCCGAGAAACAGTTGGTTCTCGAACGAGGTGACGAACTACGCGATCAACTCGTGCTGCAGAACACCGAGTTGGCGATCCGCCTCGGTGCGAGTCCGCGTGGTCTCACGGCATCGAGCGCGATCGACGCGGTTCGACAGGCATCACATTTGTGCGAACATCTCACTTTTCATCCCCGTGCACTCGAGTCGGCGGAACGGCTGGATGGCATCGATGCCACCCGGCTTCTCCAGGATCTCGTTCGTTTGAATGTCGTGGCTGGAGATTGGAGGTCCGGGAGAATCAACAACGCCACGTTGACCATCTCGTGTCGCAGCTTGGGTCTGAACTACGCAGGGGGAATCTCCGACACCGCCGAGTACAAGTACGGGGACGACTATGCATTCTCGTGGCGGGGGCGAACCGAATTTGCGGTTGCCCATATTCGAAATGGCAAGGGAAATCGGCTGTATCGAGTGCATTTGTTCTTCGACAACGAGACTCAGCAGGTCGTTGTCGCGTACGTCGGACGTCATTTGAGAGGGAAGTATTCATCGTGATTGCCAAGAAGCGAGTCGACCCTCTCGAGCGAGTGCTGAATCTGTTCACACTGCTGCATCGCGCGACCTCACCCATGACTCGCGAGCAGATCGTCCAGGAGATGGCGAGAGGAATGACGCCGTATCCCACCTCGGAGGACGCTCAGCGACAGTTGTTCGCAAGTGACAAGAACACGATCGTGCGTGATCTCGGGATTCCGGTTCGTCAGGTGTTCGCCCACGGCGACGATGCAGGCCAAGTGCTGTATTCGATCACGGAGGAGGACATGGCAGTTCCCGAGATCGATCTCACCAATGATGAAATGGCTGTGCTCAGCCTTGCACTCGCCTCGATACATCATTCTGTTCCCGAGGCCTCCGAAGCGATGATGAAGTTCGAAGGCTTCTTTCCCCGTCGAACAGGATTCGATTTTCATGTCGACATGCCGCGACTCGTGGTCCAACTGGCCGATGCCATCCAACGTCGGCGATACGTCGAAGTCCACCTCGATGGGAATCCCGTCGTTATCGATCCGATTCGTCTCTTGTTCGACAAGGGCACGTGGTACGTGATCGCCGTCGAAGATGGTGCCGATTCGACAATGGCATTTCGTTGTTCGCGACTCGGCTTGGACATTGTCGAACTCGATCGGCCGTCGACTGCGGTCAAACGCGATTTCGCAACCGAAGAACTTCGGACGCTGGTTCATGAAGCACGAGGAGAACCAATCGAAGCAACCGTTCTCCTGGATGCCGATGGGGCGCGCCTTCCCTGGTGGGACTGGCGTGTTCGTGAAACGGCACCTGTCGAGTCGGGCAGCGGCCCTGCGGGTGGCCTGCGAATCACCGTCGACATCGACGACCCCGCACGATTTCGGGGATGGCTGATCGGCTTCGGGCCCCATGCAACCGTCGAGAGCCCCGTGTGGCTTCGCAATGACATCCGCGCGTGGATCGAAGCAGTGCGTGATGGATCATCGTTGGCCCCGAGTGGGGCAGATGTGGATGTCGAACCACCCGATCAGAAAGGACAGCGACCGGGTCCGCGTCCGATCGGCGAGCGGTTGCAGCGCCTGCTGTCCATTCTTCCTTGGCTGCGTCTGAGCGGGTCGGTGCCGGTCGACCATTTGGCCGACATGCTCGGAGTTGCGCCGCGCCAACTCATGCGCGATCTCGAATTCGCGTCCATGTGCGGTGTTCCGCCGTACACGCATGACGCGTTGTTCGACTTTTCAGTTGCTGACGAGATGGTGATCGTGCATTCCCCGCCGGACGAATTGATCGTCCCTGGCGGACGAGCCCGTCGAACGAAGCATCTGATGACACGACCTGTGCGCCTCACTCCGCGGCAAGCCACGGCGACTGCCGTTGCTCTTGCCGGTTTGGAGGCGGTTACCGGGGATCTCGGAATCCACAACGACGCCGTCGAAACATTGCGTGCAAAGCTCGCTGACGTTGCTGGAGACCTACCGGTGCAAGTGCGTCTCGAGTCGGCTCCGTATCTTGCTGATGTCCAGAAGATGGTCGAGGAGTCGCGTCGATCTCGAATGACCTACGTCGACGTGTCTGGACGAATCACAGAACGGCTCATCGATCCTCTGCGCGTGTTCATCGAACGCGGCGAGGCGTATGTGATCGCCGACGATGCGTCGTCTGGTGAGAGAGCCTGGACATTTCGAGTCGATCAGATCATGGATATCGAGCCCACTGATGTGCTCTTCGAGCCCCGCGATGTCGCTTTCACTGGTTGGAACTTTCGCGGTGATGTCGTCGATGCAGTGATCACGATTGCCCCAGGAAATGAATGGGTGCTCGATCGCGTCCATGCACGTGCTCATCGTTTCGAGCAGGACGGTTCGATCACGATGTGGCTGCCGGTTGCGAGTGACGTGTGGCTGGCGCGTTTGTTGTTGCGGTGTGGAGCGCCATCGACGGTGGTGGCTCCCGTCGAACTGCGACCTCGAATAATGGCCTATGCCGATCGACTTGCTCAGAGCTATTGCTGAGAGCATCGTTGCTATCTATGTGACTATCGGTGTAGTCGTTGCTCTCCCGACGACTACTAAAGGTCTACGAAAGTGCCGTAAATGAACGGTTTTCCAACGATCCAAGAGTCGACGTCGGCACGCCTATTTCCTTAATAGCTAAACCAATACCAACTCCTTAAGTAAATACTTTTATACTGATTTGCACCTAAAGCAGAGACTTTCATTCATCCTTGGACAAAACTGGGAGCGAGCGGCGGATCTGTTTCAACGGATGTTCACGATTGCGGTCTCTGTCTTGTGGTCAGTTCCATGGGCGGTTTCGATTGCAGTCTCCGACACGAGGCACATCCCACTCGAACAGGTGTCGATCAGATCGGGGAGAACGTGCAGGTTGATGAACAGGGCGCATCCACAAGTGGGTTTCTTGTCAGTGCCGATCCACAGGTGACAGTCGAAGATCCGCCGGAAGTGAATGGCTGGTCACGTCGGTCATTCTGGGTGAAGGCACTCGAAGCAGCTCGCCGTCACGACTCGTGGGTTCGCGTGCACCGTCTGTACACAGAAAAGACCGCATCGCAGATCGCCAGCGACCTTCGCTCCGCTCATCGTCGCACCGACAACAACGTTCGTGTGCGCGGAGTCCTTCCCGGAGAACGATGGGACGCACGTTGGGGTTCGAGCCCCGACGGTCCGAACGGTCAATATGCGATCTGGGTTCGGTACCTCGGAACGATGGAGGACGGCGTCGACTCTGCAGCAAATGGTGCCAAAGGTGTGAAGAAGTCCTCGAAGCGCTGAAAAGACGAGACCCCTACCAACGCTCGACGGTCCAACTCACAGGGTGACCGTTCTCGTACGGCATCACACCATGAAAGATTCGGGGGTCGTCATCGAAGACAAGGGGAATGAAGTAGCGGTCCCCATCCCATAGGGGAAGATCGGCCTCTGCCCTCGTTCGGTCGTCGTCACTGCATGCTTGGAGCAGTCGAACGATCGGAATCCAGTGGAGATCCCCCTCGTGGTTGGAAGTGATCCTGTCCTGTGATGGCCCATGGTCGAACGACGTCACGAGAAATATCGGGCTGAACCAATCTTCGCCGTTCGGACCGAACCCCGGCCACGAGACCGTCCCGCGCAGGTGCATCGCTGTGACGAGTAGGCCTGCCTCCTCCTCGATTTCACGTCGCAGACCAGACGCGAGACTCTCGTCATTCTCGAGTTTGCCGCCGAGGCCGTTCCATTTGCCGAGGTGCTGGTCATCGGATCGACGATTGCGATGGACGAGAAGGACGTTGGCGCGTGTCGGATCGACGATGTATGCGAGTGTCCCGAGGATCGGTGTGTATGCCATAGCGGTCTCTCAATCCTGCCAACCGTGCATCGTCGAACGTGCATCGTCGACCGTGTGTCGGACGATTCGATCCGATCGGGGCTGAGGTGTCGGAGAGTGCGAGTACACGAGAGCCGGTCGAGTCTTACGGCAGACTGGAAGCGATGAGCAACGAGCCGACGAACCTGGTCGACGAATTCCATCGAGACGGGGCAGTTGTTCTGCGCGGAGTTCTCACTTCGTCCGACGTCGAATGTCTGCGCGCCGGCATCGATGCTGTTGTCGGTGCGCCGAGTCGCCGGGCCAAGGTTGCGAGCGCTCCCGATGACCCGGGCCACTTCCTCGAGGACTTCTGTCGATGGCGCGATGTCCCCGAGTTCGGCGAATTTGTGATGTCGACGCGACTGGCTCCCATTGCAGCAGAGTTGATGCAGTCGTCGACGGTGACGCTGTACCACGACCACGTCCTCGTCAAGGAGCCAAGGACACGCCAACGCACACCGTGGCACCAGGATCAGCCCTACTACGACGTCGAAGGCCGTCAGAACGTGAGCTTTTGGATACCGGTGGATCCGGTTCCCATCGAGTCGACGCTCGAGATGGTTGCCGGAACCCACCTCGGACCGTGGTTGATGCCGCGCTCGTTTCTCGACCACCAGGCGAAA
>JBIIKC010000060.1:0-6821 GCA_044233375.1 Ilumatobacteraceae bacterium | reverse complement strand
TTTGCGTATCGGGGAGAAGAACCGAAGTGCTCGGAACTCTCCAAGGTCTCCACACCACTCCCGAAGCGCCGCTCCTGCAGTCGACCTTGGCCGGCATGCGCAAACGGAGTGTCGATGCTGTTGCGATGGAAGTCTCCTCGCATGCATTGTCCTTCGAGAGAGTTGGGGGAATGCACTTCGCAGCGGCTGTATTCACCAACTTGAGCCGAGACCACTTGGATTTTCATGGAACGATGGAGAACTACTACGCAGCAAAGGCTCGGTTGTTCGTGCCAGAACTCAGTGATCTCGGTGTGGTGAACTCCGACGATCCGTACGGTCAGCGCCTCTTGCAGGATCCGTCGATTCGACTCGTTCCATTCGGACGAACAGACGCTCACAATGTCGAGGTCTCCGTCTTTGCGCACGAGTACGACTGGGATGGTCAGCACATCCGGGTGGACATCGGCGGACATCTCAACGTCTACAACTCCGTCGCCGCAGCCACCGTCGCGCGTGAACTCGGAATCCCAGGGCGACAGATCGCTGACGGTTTGGCTTCTGCTGGTCCTGTGCCGGGCAGATTCGAACGTATCGACGAGGGTCAGAACTTCACGGTGCTGGTCGATTATGCACACACCCCGGACGGGCTCTCCGAGGTCCTGCGATCGGTTCGGGCAATTCCCGGTATCGGTCGAGTCATTGTGGTATTCGGTTGTGGAGGCGACCGGGACAAGATGAAGCGGCCGATGATGGGTGAAGTCGCCGTGTCGCTCGCTGATCTCGTGATCGTCACCTCGGACAACCCCCGAAGTGAGGATCCCGAAGCGATCATCGCCTCGATCGTGGCAGGAGTCCCCGATCACATGCGTCATCGGTTGTGGGCCAGCCGTCCGGATCGAGCCCAAGCCATCTCGGCGGCAGTGAAATTGGCTCGAAATGGCGATGTCGTGCTGATCACTGGCAAGGGTCACGAGACGACTCAGACGGTCGGCCTCGAGGCATTACCCTTCGATGACCGCGTTGTTGCGCGGGACATCCTGAGGAGTTCTCGATGATTGCCGTCATGATCGCCGGTGCCACGGCAATGTTGTTTTCGTTGGCGGGCAGCCGCTTTTTGATTTCGCTGTTCCGCAGTGCCGGAAAGGGCCAGCCGATTCTCGGCCATGAGGACCACGGGCCAGAGCATCACAAGGCCAAATCGGGGACACCCACGATGGGTGGTATCGCAATTGTGGGCTCGGCAATGGTGGGTTGGGTCGTGGCCCACCTTCGAGACGGTCTTCCTTTCTCGAATCAGGCAATGATCATCTGGTTCGGCATCTTGCTGATGGCCTTCATGGGTTTGCTCGATGACGTGATCAAGGTCAACAAGGGTCACAATCGCGGAATTTTCTGGAAGAAGAAGGGCTACATCACATTCGCCATGGCCGCCGGAATCACGTGGTGGCTGGCAGCAGCTACCGACATTTCGGAAACTGTCTCGCTCACGCGCTTCGACTGGCCAGGGTGGGAGATTCCGTGGTGGCTCTGGGTCGTGTGGACTGCGGGAATGATGTGGGCGACCACGAATGCAGTCAATGTCACCGACGGTCTCGACGGTCTCGCTGCGGGTTCGGCCTTGTTCGGATTCTTGGCGTTCACGATCATCGGCTATTGGTCGTTTCGAAATCCGGAGTTCTATGGAGTGTTCCAAGGAGAATTCTTGGGAGGAACCGTCAATCCACTCGACCTCGCCGTCTTGTCCGCGGCATTTGCCGGGGCTTGCGGGGGATTCCTGTGGTGGAATGCAGCGCCTGCGCGCATCTTCATGGGTGATGTCGGAGCACTCGGGATCGGCGCAGCACTCGGACTCTTGGCGGTTGCCACCAATACACATCTCCTCCTTCCGTTGATCTGCGGGGTCAACGTGATGGAGGCGGGCTCGGTGGCGGTTCAGATGTCGATCTTCAAGGCGTCGGGTCGCAAGAAGCGCTTCTTCCGAATGACCCCGATTCATCACCATTTCGAACTCATTGGTTGGCCGGAGACAACCGTGATCATTCGCTTCTGGATCATCGGGGGAATCTGCGTTGCAGCATCTCTCGCATTGTTCATCGGTGACTTCACCCGTATCAGCGGTCCTGCGAGCAGGTTGTTCCCGTGAGTGAGAAAGTTCTCGTCTACGGAGTTGCGGTAGCCGGTTTGGCGACTCTGAAAGCTCTGCTCGCTCGTGGATACGAAGCGATCGTGGTGGACGACTCCGTGACCCCGCAGAAGTTCTCGGCGACTTCGGGGCTCGGCTGTGAAATCATCGAGCGACCGTCCTCGGGCGACCTCAGGACTCTCGTCTCAACATGCGATTTCGTTGCGCCTGCTCCAGGCATACCCGAAGGCCATGCGGTCATCGCTGAGGCCCACGCTCGTGGGATTCCATTGCGAAGCGAACTGGACCTGGCGTACGAGTGGGAGTCGGAGCGGGCGGGTGGAGCACGACCCATCGTGTCTGTCACGGGCACTGACGGCAAAACGACCACGGTTCTGATGACGGAAGCGATCCTCGATGCGGCTGGTCGGCGTCCGGTTGCATGTGGCAACACAGAAATTCCGTTTGTCGAGGCGCTCGACATGGATGTCGACTCGTTCGTGGTCGAGGCCACGAGCTTTCGACTGGCGTACGTCGATTCGTTTCGATGCACCGCATCGGCATGGCTGAATCTCGCACCGGACCATCTCGACTGGCATTCGTCGATGGCCACCTACGAAGCCGCCAAAGCGCGAATCTGGAAGAACGTTCTGGTCTCCGATGCAGCAATCGGTTTCCAGGAGGATCCGATCGTGATGAAGCATCTTCGAAGCGCGAAATGTCGGCAGTTGACCGTTGGCTCGGGTACAGCCGAATATGGAGCTGCAGACTATGGAGTCGTGGCGGGGCGGTTGGTCGCCCCACACGGACCGATCATCGACGTGTCGGATCTCTCACGTTCGCTCCCGCACGACCGCATCAACGCTTTGACAGCAACTGCTCTGGTGTTGGAATCGGGTCTCGCAGACGTCGATTCCGCTGCGAGGGCATTGAGTAATTTCAAGGGACCCAAACATCGCATCGAATTCGTTGCCGAGGACGAGGGTGTGCGTTACTTCGACGATTCGAAAGCAACGACTCCACACGCTGCACTGACGGCGATGCGGGGTTTCGACAGCATTGTTCTCATAGCCGGAGGTCGAAACAAGGAGCTCGATCTGTCACCAATGGCTGATGAAATCGATCGTGTGCGAAGTGTGGTCCTGATCGGCGAGGCACGCGAAGAGTTGTCGCGGGTCTTTCACGGTCGATGTCCAATCTCGATTGCGGATTCAATGTCCGAAGCTGTTGAAAATGCAGTGAGGGTTGCGAGAAGGGGTGACGTGGTTCTTCTGTCTCCCGGATGTACAAGTCTCGATCAGTACGGGGGCTACGCAGAGCGAGGAGAAGATTTCGCTCGCTGCGTGAGAGAAGTCGCACGACGTTCGATTTCCGAGCCGACGACGTTGGCGCCATGACAGTTCGAGGACAGGAGAACAACGAATGACAGCAGTTGCCCATCGTCGCCGTTCGGTCGGCCCGGAGATCGAATCTCGTCGTCGGGCTGCCCATGAACGTGCTCAACGAATTCGTTCAGGAGAGAGTTCACCGAGGAGCCGCTATCTGGAAAATGTGACGCGCGATCCGAAGCCTCTCGGCTTCTACATCATCGGGGCAGTCACTCTCGTACTCGTCTTCTTCGGATTGGTCATGGTTCTGTCCGCTTCGTCGATCGTCTCGTTTCATCGCGGTGGATCACCGTGGAAGTTCTTCGCCCGTCAAAGTGTGTGGGCCCTCGTAGGGGCCGCAGGCTTGTACACCGCATATCGATTTCCACTCGGGATGCTGCACAAGGTGGCACGAGTTCTTCCGGTGGTTGGTCTCGGTGGCATGATGCTGGCGTTTCTCCCCGGATTGGGCGTGAGCGTCAACGGTGCAAGAGCTTGGATCAAGATCAGTGATCACAGTTTCCAGCCATCGGAGTTCATGAAGTTGTTCATCGTGATCTACGGAGCAGACTTGCTGGCACGCCGTGAAAAGGAGGTCGGCAATCTCCGTCGAACGATGGTCCCATTCCTGGCCGTGGCAGGGGCTGGCGCGGGGTTGGCAATTGTGCAGGGAGACATCGGATCGAGCCTCGTCATGTCGGGAATCGCTGCTTCTGTTCTGTTTCTCGCCGGAGCCCCTCTACGGCCGCTGATGTACTTGATCGGTGGAGCAGCCGGACTCGGGATGCTGGTCGTCTTGCAGAACCCGAGCAAGTTCGCCCGGTTCACCTCCTTTCTCGATATCGAGGGAACCCGCGACCATGACGGCTATCAGGTGTTCCAGGCTCTGATCAGTCTCTCCAATGGAGGACTTACGGGAACGGGGATTGGCGCGGGAACTGGTAAGTGGGGATACGTACCCCTCGCACACAGTGACTTCATCTTCTCGATCCTCGCTGAGGAGATGGGATTTCTTGGCGTCATCGGTCTGATGACTCTGTTCGCATTCTTCATCTATTTCGGTCTTCAGGTCGCTCTGTCGTGTCGCACTCGATTCGGGATGCTCGTTGCCGGAGGAATCTCTGCGTGGTTCCTGATTCAAATCGTGATCAACATCGGAGGAGTCGTCGGGATCATGCCAGTCACGGGTCTCACGCTGCCATTCATTTCTTTCGGCGGAACATCGCTGATCGTGTCGATGGTGTGTGCCGGGTTGTTGATGAATGTTGCGCGTCGCCCGCGATGACGCGCTTTGCGGTGATAGCCGGTGGTGGAACATCGGGGCACGTATTGCCTGCTCTCGCCATAGCCGAGGCACTTGTCGATGCTGGCCATACAAAGTCGGAAATTGCGTACTTCGGCGCTCGGCGAGGGGTCGAGACGACGATCGTGCCCCCGACGGGTTTCCCTCACGAGTTCTTCGACGTAGTCGGACTGAAGCGCGAGATCTCTGTATCAGCCCTTCGACACAATGCGACGTTCGTTCCACGAATGTTGCGTGCTCGACGTCGAGCAATTTCCCTCTTGCGACAAGATCGACCAAAGGTCGTGATCAGTGTCGGAGGATACGCGAGCTTGCCAGCTGTTCTCGCTGCACGGGTCTGTGACATTCCGGTTGTCGTCGTCAGTTATGACCGTCGTCCGGGCCGTTCGAGTCAGTGGGCTGCACGGTTTGCTGCGCGCAGTGCAGTTGCATACCCCGAATCGACCCTTCCTCGGGCGGTATGGACTGGGGCGCCCGTTCGCCGTCCCATCCGTCTCCTCGATCGGCAAGTCGAACGGGAGCGAGCCCGTCAGCGATGGGGAATTCCAGAAGACGTGTTCTTGGTCGGTGTTGTCGGAGGATCATTGGGGTCGGGGGTGCTCAACGACACGATTCGCCGTTACGTGGAGGATCACGGCTCCGATGCCGGACTCGCCATACACCATGTCGTTGGCAATCGGTTCTACGATGCCCATACCGGCACATCGACAAGTGGACGAGGCGGTCTCGACTATCGGGTTGTGGCGTATGAAGAAGACATGGTCACGATGTACAGCGCTATCGACTTACTCATCGGTCGCGGGGGAGCAGGAACCGTGGCCGAAGTGGCAACAGTGGGAGTTCCGTCGATCCTTGTGCCTTGGAGTGGTGCTGCGGATGACCATCAGACCGACAACGTCAAATGGTTGAGCGACAGCGGGGGATCGATCCTCATCGACGAAGTAGACCTTTCCACTCGTCTCGGGAACATGATCGACGAACTGCGCGCCGACACCGATCGTCGTCGAGCGATTTCTGATGCAGCTTGGTCGATGGGTGAACGCAACCGAAGCAACACATTCGCCGAGCTCATCCACGACGTCGTTTCCGAGGCCCGATCGTGACGAGGGCTCCTCTCGATTTGCGCCCGCGACTGCGGATTCATGTCGTGGGCGTGGGTGGTCCTGGGATGAGTGGAGTGGCGCTTGCACTCGCTGGTATGGGCCATACGGTTTCAGGAAGTGACATTCACGATGGACCGGTCATCTCGCGTCTTCGGGATGCTGGTGTGGTCGTATCCATCGGCCACGATTCCCGGCTAGTCGACGAATGCCAAGCCGTCACTGCGTCCCCAGCGATTCCGGAACACAATGTCGAAGTCGTCGCTGCGAAGGACCGGGGAATCTTCATCACTCGAGCAGGGATGCTTGCGTCGATTTGTGCAGTGGAGCAGACACTCGGAGTAGCCGGCACCCATGGCAAGACGACGACGACTTCGTTACTGGTGCACATTTTCGAAAGAGCCGGGCTCGATCCGAATTTCGTCGTCGGCGGTGACATCAAGGGTTATGCGACGAATGCTCGATGGAGCGGTGGAGCATGGACGATTGTGGAGGCGGACGAGAGCGATGGTACGCATCTCGAACTTCCGCTTCATGGCACGATTCTGACCAACGTCGACGTCGATCATCTCGACCATTACGGCGACTATGCCGGCATTGTCGATGCATTCGACCGCTACCTGAATGGTATCGAAGGTCCAAAGGTCGTGTGCTGCGACGATGAGGCAATCGTCGGATTGCTCCGATCATCCGATCGGCATTCGAACTTTCTCACCTACGGCAGGGCTGAAGGTGCCGATTTCCGCTTCCACGGGGTGGAGGCAATTGGGGGAACGACCACCTTTCGCATCGAGAGCAACGGCATCAGTATTTCCCTCGAGACGAATCTGCGCGGACTGCACAATGTTTCGAACATCACGGGAGCGATTGCAATGGCCGTGACATGCGGAGTCGACCCGATGGTGGCGAGGGAGGCGGTCAGTACGTTCAGCGGGGTCGGTCGGCGC
>JBIIKC010000059.1:0-6877 GCA_044233375.1 Ilumatobacteraceae bacterium | reverse complement strand
ACTGCTTCGGAACAAGGTGCTGCAGCGGCGCGCAACCTTCTCGCGGAAGCATCTGGAGAGGAACGAGCGGCCTACTCGGCGGTGCCGTTCTTCTGGAGTGACCAGTTCACAGCGCGTATCCAGTTCCTCGGTCGCGCAGAGGGCGATGAGAACGTCCACGTGGTCGTCGGTTCACCCGAGGAACGGAGTTTCGTCGCTCTGTACGAACGAGCAGGTGTACTCGTTGCGGCCCTGGGCGTCAGTCGACCGCGACAGTTGATGCCATTTCGCGCGTTGATCGCTTCTCGTGTGGCGATCGAAGAGGCACTCGACTTCGCAGCATCTCTCAATGCTCCGTCGTGATCGTTGCAACGACAACAACGTCTTCGACATCCCTCGACCATCGAACAGTGGACATTAGGCTTCGGGCGTGTTCATCACGTCGGTGATCGTGCAACTGCTGACAGTTTCGTCTCGTTCCGGGACGGGAAAACACGTGGTTCTGTAGATGCCCCGCTTGGACGCAGAGCGAGTCGCTCTCTGGAGGCAATTCCAGACAGCTGGCGAGGTCGTCTCTCGATTGATCGAAGCGGAAATGGCCGATGAATTTCGCTTGTCACTTCCCCAGTTCGATCTCCTTGCGGCCTTGGCGCAGAACAATGACCAGCTTCGGGTCAAGGATCTGAGCGACATCTTGTCCGCTGTCTCGAGCAGCCTGTCTCGCAGGATCGATTCTCTCGTCGATCGGGGATACGTGGTTCGCGAAGAACCATCGGCCACCGATGACAATCGGGCAGTTCTCGTCCGACTGACCCGAATGGGACGATTGGTCTGGCGTGACGCCAACATCGTGTATCGGCGGGCGGTTCAGCGGGAATTCGCTGGAGATCTGTCCGAGTTCGAGGTGAGCGCCATGGGTCGGGCGTTGTCGAAGATTTCCCCGTTCAAGAACGGCCTCGACTGACCGGGGAACCGGTCGATTCGCCGATTCGGGTCTCGAACCAGCAGACTGTCGGCAGTCAGTTCGAATGGCGTCTCGATGCGACGTCGTCAGTACCAGGAGTCACCATGATCAATGCAGTCATCGTCGATGCCATCCGCACCCCGCTCGGTCGCCGTAATGGCAAGTTGAAGGAATGGCACCCCGTCGACCTGGTCGCTGAGACCATGAACGCACTCGTCGAGCGCACCGGAATCGATCCCGGCATCGTTGACGACGTCGTGATGGGATGTGTCATGCAGGTCGGCGAGCAGGCCGCGAACGTCGCCCGTAACGCAGTTCTCGCAGCCGGATGGCCCGAAGGCGTTCCCGGCACCACTGTCGATCGCCAATGTGGTTCGTCGCAGCAGGCTGCCCACTTCGCGGCCCAGGGTGTGATGGCCGGCGCGTACGATGTCGTCGTTGCTGCCGGAGTCGAAGTCATGACTCGCGTGCCTATGGGCGCATCCATGAGCGACGGCAAGTACGGGTATCCGTTCGGTCCGAAAGTCGGCGCCCGCTATCAGCCTCAGGGCGGCCTCGTTCCGCAGGGAATCTCCGCCGAGTTGATCGCCGACAAGTGGAACATCACCCGCGAAGACATGGATCGCTTCGGTGTTCAGTCGCAGTTCCGTGCCGCCCGAGCCACGTCCGAAGGTCGTTTCGAGCGGGAGATCCTGCCGGTCATGGACGCCGAAGGCAACATGATGACCGCGGACGAAGGTTTGCGCGAGACCACCATGGAGAGCTTGGGCAAGTTGAAGCCTTCGTTCCGCCCGGAAGAAGAGGGCGGACGCGTGACGGCCGGCAACTCCTCACAGATCACCGACGGTGCAGCGGCACTGTTGATCATGAGCGAAGCCAAGGCCAAAGCGCTCGGCCTCACCCCTCGCGCTCGCTTCGTCAACTTCAGCCTCGCCGGTGACGACCCGCGATTCATGTTGACTGCACCGATCCCGGCAACGCAGCGTGTTCTCGAGCGAGCAAAGATGTCCCTGTCCGACATCGACCTCGTCGAGATCAACGAAGCGTTTGCATCGGTCGTGCTTGCTTGGGAGAAGGAATTCCGTCCCGACATGGAGAAGGTCAATCCGAACGGCGGGGCCATTGCTCTCGGACACCCCCTCGGATGCTCCGGGGCACGTCTGATGACCACTCTTCTCAACGAACTCGAGCGCACCGGCGGCCGTTACGGACTTCAGACGATGTGTGAAGGTGGCGGCATGGCCAATGCCACCATCATCGAGCGCCTCGGCTGAGCAGCGACACGACGTTCGAACATGGATCTTGCCGGCATCATTTGGATTGCCGGCGGGATTCTCTTGTTCTTGTTCCTCTGGAGAGTGGGAATGGGCCTGTTGCGGAGCATGACAACCCCGCTTCCGCCTCCGCCCCCCGAGGGAGAATTGCGCAAGATCAACGTGCGATATCGCTGCAGTCTCTGCGGAGCTGAAGTCCGCATGACCATGGCAGCCGAAGCCGAGCCTGATCCGCCTCGCCATTGCATGGAGGACATGGATCTGATCGCAGGACTCGAATAGCCCAACGGTTCCCCGAGTCCAAAAAATGTAGATTCAACGAATTACACCAGTGTGATTATCCACTACGTTGTCCACAATCTGTGGACAGTAGGACTGACACTTTGTCGACGATCGACTCGAAAGCAGTGAGAAAGTCGCTTTGGGGGTCGTCAATGATATTTCGTGGCTGTGTACAACCCGCCCAGAATCGACCCGAGACCGACGAGCAGATAGATGTTGCTGCGACCTCCAGGGACCGCGCCCAGGTAGTACAGCAGGATCACGAGGGTTCCGATGATGAACAACGCGAACATCAGAACCGGTACCCATGTCGGACTCTGCTTGACGTGTTCCGGGACGGGGGGTGTGTAGCGACTCGAGGCCGAGACACCGTTCTCACCATGATCCCCTTGGCGTTCACGGGGGGCTTGGGGGCGAGTGCCCTTTGGAGTCGTTCGTCCGCCAGATCGTCGTTTCGGAGGTGCCACGATCAGCAAGTGTAGGGAGGTCAACGGTAGCGCCGGGTACATCTCGCGATGATTTTTCCTCGAGCCTCCATCGGGGATTCACTCGATCCGATGCGAAGTCATCGATCGCGGTGGCAGGCTGGGGGTGTGTTGCGTGTGCTCGTCCTCGATAGCTACGACAGTTTCGTTTACAACTTGGTGCAGTACTTGGGCGAACTCGGTGCCGAACCTCTCGTGTACCGCAACGATGAACTGACCGTCGAGGAGGCTCTCGAACTTCGACCCGATGGAGTGCTCCTCTCTCCCGGTCCCGGACGACCGGAGGATGCAGGCATCATTTGCTCCGTGATCGAACCGTTCGCACGCGCAGGGATTCCGGTGTTCGGTGTGTGCCTCGGACATCAAGCCATCGGCCACGTCTTCGGAGCCACTGTCGGACTGGCTCCTCAGTTGATGCACGGCAAGACGAGTTCTGTCGTCCATCACAACACCGGAGTGTTCCTCGGTGTCGACAATCCCGTGACTGCAACTCGCTATCACTCACTGATCATCGAGCGGTCCAATCTTCCGGACTGCCTCGTGATCACGGCTGAGACGAATGACGGCCTGATCATGGGCGTGCGTCACGACTCACTTCCGATCGAAGGTGTGCAGTTCCATCCGGAGAGCATTCTCACGACCGCTGGTCACCAGATGATCAGGAACTTTCTCGACACGTGCGCAGCAGTTCGCCGCTGAGGTCAGCGAGGTCGACTTCAACTCGGGATCGACGTCGTCGAAGACGAAGGTGGCTCCGACGTTGTCGATGTCGACGCAGCCTTACCGACCTTGAGAAGAATCGTCGTACCCGGATCCACTTCCACACCCGGTGAGGGATTCTGTGAGATCACGATTCCCACGTTCGAACTTCCAGGCGGCACGGTGACGTATTCGATCGTGACCTTCAGCCCGCTGTTGATCAATCTGTCTCGTGCTTCGACTTCTTCCAGACCTTCGACGGGAAGAACGGTGACCTGGACGAGGCCGGTCGACACATAGATCGTGATTGCGTCGCCACGGGTGGCTTGCGTACCCGCAGACGGTCCGGTTCGCGTCACTCGACCCGGTTCGATGGAATTGCTCGGTTCCTCGACAACTGTGACGACGAACTTGTACGACTCACCCTCGAGGGTCGAACGGGCCGTGAAGAGGCTCTGGTTCTGGACATTGGGAATGGTGACGATGCCGCTGCCCTGGCTGACAATGATGTCGATTGTCGCGCCACCGAGCACTTGTTCGCCGGCTTTGGGCGAGGTCGAGATGATCTGCTCCGCCGGAATTGTCGGGTGGGTTTCGTAGGTGACGAGACCGACGATCAGCCCGAGGTTCAGCAAGGCCGAACGAGCTTCGAGGAGTGTTTTTCCGGAAATGTCCGGGACGGGAATCGGTGCATTCGAAGGGTTGTAGGTGATGGTGATGCTGCTTCCTTGCGAAAGCAATTCACCGCCTTCGGGGGCCTGAGACCACACGACATTCGGCTCGACATCGGTGTTCTCCTCGGCCACAGTGACGACTTCGAATCCGAGATCTTCGAGAGTGGTCACAGCTGTCTGCAATTCGAAACCGACGACGTTTGGCAAAGGGATCGTCACCCCGGACTGACGATCACTCGTGAGAAAGAGGGCTCCGAGGACAAGGGCAGCGATCAGAACGATCGACCCGAGAATTGCCGTCACGATCAGCCCGACACGCCGAGTCTTGAGTTCCTCGGCGTGGACCAGGAAGTCGCTCTCGGTGTAGCCCGGCGGAAAAGCCGGGTTCGAGTTGATCATGGTGCGGGGCAGGACACGGGTGGCACCCTCGGTCGGCGTTCCCTCCCCAGGTGTCACACCGTCTCCTGAGCCGATGAGCGGTGTCGTCGCGGTGGCCGTCGGCAACACCGTTGTCGCAGCCTCGGTAGGCGGAACGTTGTTCTTTGCGTTCAAGATGTCGGCGAGGGCCTGGACGGGAACACCGTCGCGGAAACGACGCAGTTCGTCGCGTACGGCTTCGGCTGTTGCATATCGACGATCCGGATCCTTGGTGAGAAGTCGAGCCACGATTGCTTCGAATGCCCGAGGGACATCGGGAGCGAATTCGTGCAGAGGCGTCGGATCCTCGTGAACCTGTTTGTAGGCGATGGCGAGAGGCGTGTCGCCGACGAACGGCGGGCGACCGGCAACCATTTCGTAGAGAACGACACCGAGCGAATAGAGATCGCTGCGCGGATCAGGCTGTGCGCCCTGGGCCTGTTCGGGCGAGAAGTACGCAGCGGTTCCCATCACCGCACCAGCCTGGGTGAGGCTCGAATCCGAGGCGGATCCGAGGGCCCGCGCGATGCCGAAGTCGGCGACCTTCAATTGACCACTCGATCCGATGAGGATGTTCCCCGGCTTGATGTCGCGGTGGACCACGTTGTTGCGGTGGGCGAACGACAGGGCGGCCGCAACTTCGATACCGATTTCCGCGGCTTTCATTGCGCTGATCACTCCGACATCGTGGAGCGCCTCTGCCAGGGTCCGACCTGGCACGTACTCCATTGCCATGAAGTAGGTGTTCTCGCTGCGGCCCCAGTCGTACACGCTGACGATGTTCGGATGATTGAGATTTGCAGCCGATTGTGCTTCGCGTCGAAAACGTTCGACGAACAATGGGTCGGTTGCGTACTCGGGAAAGAGGACCTTGATGGCGACGAGTCGGTCGAGAAGGATGTCGCGCGCGAGATAGACCTCAGCCATACCGCCACGACCGATGCGTTGCTGCATCTCGTAGCGGTCGTTCACCAGGACTGTGCCGTACTCGGTCATATCAAATCCTGAGGCTATCCAAGGGCTGGGGAAGCGAGCCGTCGGGCTGTTTCGGTGGGAAATGATGTCAGGAGAGATGTCTCCCGATTCGTGAAGTCCCGATTCGTGAACTCCCGGATCGCGAACTCCCGGATCGTGAACTCCCGGATCGTGAACTCATAGTCCGAGGGCGACGTCGAGGACCTTCTTCGCAATCGGACCTGCGATCGTTCCGCCGGTCCCTGCGCTGATCTCGGCATTGGTTCCCTTGACCATCACAGCAATCACATATCGGGGAGCCTCTGCTGGAGCGAAAGCCACGATCCATGCATGGGAACGCTGCGGCTCACCCGTTGCGTTCAACTGTGCTGTACCGGTTTTCGCTGCAGCTTGGACATTTCGGGAAAGGTTCAGACAACACGAGGCTGTTCCGTTCTCGACAACCTGGACCATCATTTCTTTGATCAAGTTGGCGGTCGAAAATGTCATCGGTGCGCGCCAGACCGTCGGCACAGTTCTCTGCAGAATTCCCCCATCGTGGTCGTAGGTCGAACCGATTACATATGGGCGCATCATCGTGCCCCCGTTGGCCACAGCTGACGCAATGAGAGCCATGTGCAACGGAACGAGTTGTGTCTCACCCTGGCCGAAGCCGCCGATTCCGAGAAGGGGAAGATTTTGTGTGAAGTATTCGATGGTGCCGAACTGTCCGGTTGCCGATCTGGGTAGATCGAACGGCAGTGGCTCACCGATGCCGAAGCGCTTCGCTGCTTCCACCATGCGTTCCGGTCCGAGCTCGATCGCCATTCGGGCAAACGGAGTGTTGCACGATCGTCGGAAGACCTCGGCGAGATCGCCACCGCACTCGCGGCCTCCATAGTTCTGAATGGGATCGGTCGTCTGGGGTGGAAGGAATTCCTTTTCCGCTGCCCAGACCGATTCGCGGTTGATCAGACCTGCGTCGAGAGCTGCCGCGGTCGTGACGATCTTGAATGTCGATCCGGGCATGTAGCGCTGTTGATAGGCGTTGGCCAGCAGCGGATCGCCGGGAGCGTCGTCGAGGAACTCGAGAGTGTCGCCGACGATGTCGTCGTCGTGCACGGTGAGGATGTTGGTGTCGTAACTCGG
>JBIIKC010000058.1:0-6943 GCA_044233375.1 Ilumatobacteraceae bacterium | reverse complement strand
ACGGGTGACCTACCGCGCATCTTCGAAGGTGATGAGCCCACAGGGCGGACTCGTTCGACGCGCCGTGATGATTCGTCCGGTGGGCGACGGGCGCCGAGGGGCCGAGACACCGATGACAGTGATGTCGATATCTGGGGAACGTACTCCGGTGCGGCGCCCCGACCGGTGATCGACGAACCGGCCCCGCGTCGTCGCCGTGACGTGCCGACAGATGAAATTCAGGTCCGGTCGATCCGAGACGACAGTGGCAGTGGCATGTTCGATGATGTCGACGACGACTTCGGTGATTTGTCGTTCGGCGACGACGACACGAGCGCCTCGATGACCCGACCGAGTGCCGACCCGAGTAGCGGCCGTCCCCGGGTGAAATTGGGCGAACCCGCACCGGGAGCACGTCTGGAGCGCGGGAGTGGCCCGTTGAGGCGACCCGACCTGAGTTCTCCGTCCGGTGTGTCGACGACTCCGATGCCAGCCACCCGTCGGAACCAGCCCCCGCGCGATCCGAGTCTTCCGATGTCCGGGTTCGACGACTCGGGGTTCGACGATTCCGGATACGACGATTTCAGCAGTGGCGCTCGTGGTCGTTCCGGTCGTCCTGAAGGTCGAGGTCGCGGTCAGGACACCGGCGACGCGGGCCGAGGTTCGGGGCGGGGCCGATCTCGACCGGTGATCGGCGATGACACCTTCGGCGATGCATCGATGGAGCGGATGATGCCGGACGATCGCGGTCGACCACCGCGCGATCCTCGTGCGACGCGCGGTCCAGGTGGCCCCGGGCCGCGTGAACCCCGTGATCCGCGCCGAGGCGGACCAGTCGCTCCCCCAGGCGGTACGAGCGGTCGCGACATGCCATCCGCGATCGCGGTCGGCTTGCTTCTCGCCGCTGCATTCATCGGCGCGCTGATGTGGAAGCCCGTTGCCGTTCTGGCGATCGTCGTCCTCGTGACGGGTCTTGCGTCGATCGAGTTCTTCGACAAGGTGACCGAGAAGGGTTATCGCCCAGCGTCGATCGTCGGAATCATCATGGCTGTTGCGTCACCTCTCGCTGCCTACTGGGTGGGTGATTCAGCGCTTCCGCTGGTGATGGTATTCGCACTGATCGCAGCGGGAACGACGTTTGTCGGGGCTTCCGGTCTCAATTCGAATCCGTTGCCGAACATGGCGATTTCCATGCTCGGGATGGTCTGGATCGGGATGACGGGATCGTTCGGGGCGCTCCTTGCGGGCGTATCGAACACCCCGTTCCTTCCGCACATCGGCACTGACACATTGTTGATGGTTGCCGTTGGCGTCGTCGCAAATGATGTCGGAGCTCTCTTCGTCGGCTCTGCGGCCGGGAGCACACCGCTTCGTGCGTGGATCAGTCCGAACAAGACGACAGAAGGCCTGATGGGTGGTACCGTCGCCACGTTCCTGTCGATGTGGGTCGTTGGATTGCAGAGCGACACATGGAACGACATTTCCGAAATCGTGGTCCTGGCAATCGCCGTGGCAGTTCTTGCACCCCTCGGAGATCTCTTCGAGAGCATGCTCAAGCGGAATCTCGAGGTGAAGGACTTCGGATCGTTGATCAAGGGACATGGGGGAGTGCTCGACAGGTTCGACGGGTTCCTTTTCGTGTTGCCTGCGGCGTACTACCTGCTGATGGTCCTCGAACCGTACGCCACCACCTGATCGGTGCAGACCGTTCGAGTTGCCATTGCTGGATCGACGGGTTCGATCGGGCGTCAGACACTCGATGTCGTACGTGCCGAGAACGAGGCAGCGAAGAGTCGCGGTGACGAGATCGTCTACGAGGTCACCGGTCTCGGGGTCGGAACCTCCGTCGATGTAATCATCGAACAGGCTCGAGTGACACGTCCTCGAACAGTTGCGGTAGCAGACACATCTCTTCATCCCGTGGTGAGAGATGCTTTGCCCGGAGTCGAGATCACGTCGTCGATGTCCGATCTCGTCGACGGCGCTGATGTCGTGGTCAACGGTGTTGTCGGCTTTGCCGGTCTCGATGTCACCCTCGAGACGTTGCGTCAGGGAAAGCGCCTCGCTCTAGCCAACAAGGAGTCGTTGATTGCGGCGGGTCCGATCGTCCAGCCGTTGAGAAGTACTCCCGGTGCGGAAATCGTTCCCGTGGACAGCGAACACTGCGCGATCCACCAGTGCCTCCGGTCGAGCTCACGAATCGAGTCGGAAGTCACACGGCTCGTCTTGACCGCAAGTGGAGGACCCTTTCGCGGTCGATCGCGAGAAGACCTCGCCCATGTCACCGTCGATGAGGCACTTGCTCATCCGACGTGGAAGATGGGACCGAAGATCACGATCGACTCGTCGACATTGATGAACAAGGGACTCGAAGTCATCGAGGCACATGAGCTCTTCGGGGTCGATTACGACAACATCGAGGTCGTCGTCCACCCGCAGTCGATCGTGCATTCGATGGTCGAGTTCACGGACGGCTGCACGATGGCGCAGTTGAGCATGCCCGACATGCGTCTGCCGATCGGGTACGCACTCGCATATCCCGATCGAATTGCGACTCCCTTCGGAAGAATGGACTGGACGACTGCGCCCGTTCTCGAGTTCTCGCCTCCGGATCTCACAACTTTTCGCTGTCTGGGGCTCGCCTATGAGGCTGGTCGACGGGGTGGTACGGCGCCGGCTTTCCTATCAGCGGCAAACGAAGTTGCAGTCGAGGCGTTTCTCGCTGGCCGCATCCTCTGGGTCGACATAGCCGCCGTGATTGCCTCGGCTCTCGATCAGCATGCACATGTCACTGAGGTGTTGACTCGTTCACACATCGTGGAAGCCGACCGCGCTGGGCGGGAGGCTGCCAATAAGGTGGTGTCGTCATGACTCTGTATCGATCGTTCCGCGACGAAATGATGGCTGGAGGCGCAGTCAACGACGGCGGAGACGATCCCGAGAAGGCGCGGTCGTTGCGCACTCGGGCGGTTCTTTCGGGCGTCGTCATCGCTGCGCTTCTCGTGTGGCTCGGTGTGAGCAACATCTGGAGTCTTGCGCTCGTCCTCGGATTGCTGGTGTCGATCTTTTTGCACGAGGTTGGTCACTTCGTCACAGCTGGCTGGGCGGGAATGAAGCGAACCCAGTTCTTCATGGGATTCGGGCCGAAATTGTGGAGCACCCATCGCAATGGTGTCGAGTACGGCATACGTGCCTTGCCGCTCGGCGCGTTCGTGCGGATCGTCGGGATGAACAATCTCGATCCAGTCGAACCCGGTGATGAAGACCTGGCGTACTCGTCGAAACCGTACCGGTGGCGCCTTTTCGTCATCACAGCGGGATCCATCATGCACGTCATCATTGCCGTGACGATCATGTTGTTCGTGTACGGCGTTGGAGGTCGATTCCAGGAGACCGGGCGCACAGAGGTGATCGCAGTCGGCGAGGACACTCCGGCTGAACTCGCAGGTCTTTCCTCCGGAGACGTGGTCCTCGCTGTCGACGGAGATCCGATCGAATCCTCGGATGATCTTCGTTCGACCATCGGCTCACTTCCTGCGGGTCGGGACATCATCGTGACAGTCGAGCGATCCGGGTCCGAGATCGACGTGTCGGCGCAGCTTGCACCCCGACCGACCGACCCCGAGGGGACATCGGGCTATCTCGGTGTCAGCACCGACAGTTTCGGTCGTGAGAAACTCGGAATTCTCGACGCCACGGGGCACGTGATCGGTGACCTCTGGACTGGAATGGGACGCACTCTCGAAGGCATCGTGACCGTGATCAATCCGGTCAATCAGTGGGAACAGGTCACTGATTCCAACGCCGATCCGACGAAACGCCCGACCACCGTCGTGGGAATCACCCAGGTCGCGGGTGACATCGGCGAGCGTGATGGGATGTTCGCGGTCCTCGAAGTGCTGGCCTCGATCAACGTGTTCGTCGGACTTTTCAACATGCTTCCGCTGCTTCCGTTCGACGGTGGCCATGCCGCCATTGCCACTTATGAGCGACTCAGAAGCCGCAGGGGTCGGGAGTACCGGGCCGACGTCGAAAAGATGTGGCCGCTCACCGTCGCAGTAGTGACGATGCTGCTGTTCCTGACCGTGGCTGGGCTCTACCTCGACATCACTCGACCATTCTGACGACATACTGACTCCCGATGGATACCTCGCTGACCAACCGTCGTGCCACTCGGCAGATCCATGTGGGAAAAGTCGCAGTCGGTGGTGGAGCGCCCATCACGGTTCAGTCGATGACGACGACGAAGACTGCTGATGTCGAAGGAACGCTGCAGCAGATCTACGGTCTTGCCGCCGCAGGATGCGACATCGTGCGTTGTACGTGCAACGACATCGAAGCTGCGGAAGGTCTCGCTCAGATCGTGCCGAGGTCGCCCATTCCGATCATCGCTGACATTCATCACCAGTACAAGATGGCCCTCGCTGCAATGGAAGCGGGTGTGCAGGGGTTGCGACTGAATCCTGGAAACATCAGAAGACCCGAACACATCAAGGCCGTCGCATCCGAAGCACGAGATCGCCAACTTCCGATTCGCATCGGAGTGAACGGCGGATCACTCGATCCGGCTCTGTACGACAAATACGGCGGAAAAGTGACACCGGAAGCCATGGTCGAGTCAGCGCTCCAGGAGATCGCCTATTTCGATGAAGTCGGCTTCGATCAGATCAAGATCAGCGTGAAGGCTTCGAATGTTCCACTGATGGTGGAGGCGTACAGGCAGCTGAGTGCAGTCACCGACCACCCTTTGCACTTGGGAGTGACCGAAGCCGGACCTCTTCCGACAGGGCTGCTGAAGGCGACTGCAGGCATCGCAACGTTGCTGATGGAGGGCATCGGAGACACGATTCGATACAGCCTCACAGCTGACCCGGTCGAAGAAGCCAAGGCGGGGCGTCAATTGCTCGAAGCGCTCGGATTGCGTGAGCGCAAGAACGTCGATTTGATTGCATGTCCGAGTTGTGGTCGGGCCGAAATCGATGTCATCGATGTTGCGCAGCGGGCAATGGAAGCGTTCGGCGAACGGCAGCTTCCGCTCCAGGTCGCAGTCATGGGGTGCGTTGTCAACGGTCCAGGTGAGGCACGAGAGGCCGATCTCGGAATTGCCGCTGGAAACAAGCGCGGCCATCTCTTCGTCAAGGGTCGCAATGTGGCCGTCGTTCCCGAGAGCGAAATGGTCGAAGCTCTGGTGGAATGGGCCGAGTTCATCAACGAACACGGCATCGAGGCAGCGATTGCGCGCGCCGATACGGCAAAGGCCGAGCGTGAAGCCGCCAGAGATCGTTCTGCCCTTCTCGAAGCGAAGGGCGACGACGCAAACCATGCGCAGGAGCGCATTGTCGAGATTCGTAAGAAGGCCTGAATTCTTCGACCCGATAGTCGTCGTCAGCCTCGGGCTTCGGTGACGCGAAAGATCGTGGCACGGCCCTCGAGCGTGACTTCTTCGCCGGGGGAGAGGAAACACACCTCGCCTCGTCGCAAGAGGTCGGTGGAGCCAGCTCCACACAGCGCAAGTTCACGTGTTGGAGCGATCAACGTTTCAGCGCCGCGGATTTGGTGCATCCACAGAGTGAATGGCGCCCCTGGCGTCTCGAATTTCCAGAGTTTTCCCGTCGACGTCGTGTTCATGAGCGTTGGCGCAAGGACAGGGTTGTCCTGAGGTTCGGCTATGACGGTTGCCAGCATCTCGTCGACGTCGACGTGCTTGTTGGTGAGTCCGCAACGGACGACGTTGTCACTGGCCCCCATGACCTCGACACCCGTGCCCCGAAGATAGGCGTGAATGTTTCCTGGTTCGAGATACATCGCTTGACCTGGTTCGAGGGCGACGTAATTCAGAAGGAGGGTGACCAGGACTGCGGGATCGCTCGGGTACAACTGGTCCAACTCGACCGCCCATCGAGCTTGGAGGTCGTCAGAGTCTGCACAGGTTCGAATGACCTCGTCATGGAGAGTCGAAACATCGTCGGACCCACCGAAGAGATATTGCAATGTGTACGACAGGCCTTCGTCTGCAATGATCCGCGCGAATGACGAGGTCCCGTGACCGAGGTCGTTGAGGAATTCCACCGTTCGAGTAGGTCGACGGAATCCGCAGAATGCTTCGAATGGGGTCAGTGCACAGATCAGTTCGGGCTTCGAAAACGGGTCTCGGTAGATGCGATTGGCGCTCCGAACAGGGATTTGTGAGCGGTTCTCGCGGGCGAACCCCGTTCGCGCTTGAGACTCATTGGGGTGGGTTTGAAGCGACAGGGGCTGTGCAGCCGAAAGGATCTTCAGGAGGAAGGGAAGTTCCCCGGCGAGGGCTGCCAGCAACACGGACTTTCCATTCGTGTCGTCTGGTTGCATTCGAAGTCCATCGAGCAGATGGTCGCCAACGGTCACAACCCTGGATGGTCCGCCGATATGAGTTCCGAACCACATTTCAGCCCATGGTCGGCCGTCAGGATCGACACCGAGCATTCGGGGGATTGCCGATCGGTCACCCCATGGGTAATGCTGAACGACGCCCCTGACTAGTTGCATCTCAGTCCCCGGTTCATCTATGTGATCGACTCTTTTCTTGCGGCTGACGTCTGAGACGTCTCCACAATAATGTCGCAGGCAGACCCAGATGGTGTATCGGTCCGAAGTCCAGTGCGTCTGTCCCGAACCTCGACGACCCCGTCTGCCAGGCCCTTGCCCACGACGACGACGAGGGGAATCCCGATCAGTTCTGCGTCTTTGAACTTCACACCAGGTGAGACTCCGGGTCGATCGTCGATCAAGACGTCGAGGCCGCGGGATTCGAGTTCGGTCGCAATCTGCTCGGCCCGTTCTGCAATGGCATCGCCGCCTTTGCTTGCGACGACGATGTGAACATGAGCCGGTGCCACTTCGGTCGGCCAGCACAGTCCGAGGTCGTCGTAGGTCGATTCGGCGATCGCCGCTACGGCTCGGGACACGCCAATGCCGTAGCTGCCCA
>JBIIKC010000057.1:0-6954 GCA_044233375.1 Ilumatobacteraceae bacterium | reverse complement strand
CACCCATTTCACGCGCAGTCGCTGCGTCTTCTGCGGTATCGGCGTTGGCGCGGACCGCCATTTTGCCTTTTCTGATTTGATCCGCCCATTGGAGAACGATGTCGAATTCCTTCGGAGGTTTCGAGACCGACAACTCCACCTCACCGAGGACGACTTCGCCACTCGTGCCATCGAGGGAGATCACATCGCCCTCCCGCACGAGAACTTCTCCCGCAGTGAACTGTCGTCCTTCGATCTTCAGCGATTCCACTCCAACCACGGCTGGAGTTCCCCATCCACGAGCGACAACCGCTGCGTGACTCACAAGTCCGCCTCGAACCGTGAGAATCCCCTGGGCGACCATCATGCCATGAACATCCTCGGGGCTCGTCTCGTTTCGAACCAGAATGACCTTCTCGCCTCGATCGGCGGCGTCTGCCGCATCGTTCGCGTCGAAATACACCTTGCCTACAGCCGCCCCAGGAGATGCTGCGAGACCTTTCGCAATGACCTGTCTCTTCCCGGCTTGGAATTGTGGATGCAGAACCTGATCGAGATGTTCTGCCGCAACACGGCTCACTGCCTCGTTCTTGGTGATCTTCCAGATCCCGCGTGGCCCTTTGGTTCCTTTGGTCATGTCGACTGCCATACGAAGTGCCGCCGCACCTGTTCGCTTTCCCACTCGAGTCTGAAGCATCCACAACTTGCCCTGTTCGATGGTGAACTCGGTGTCGCACATGTCCCTGTAATGAGCTTCGAGATGGGAGAAGATCTTCGACAACTCTGCGTGAATCTTCGGAAACTGTTTTCTGAGAGCGTCGAGATCCTCGGTGTTGCGAATTCCAGCCACGACGTCTTCACCTTGAGCGTTGACGAGGAAGTCTCCATATGGAACGTTCTCACCAGTCGCCGCATTACGGGTGAAGCCGACGCCAGTTCCCGAGTTGTCGTCACGATTACCGAAAACCATGGTCTGCACATTGACGGCAGTTCCGAGATCGTGCGAGATCTTCTCACGCACGCGGTACGCAATCGCTCGGGCTCCGTTCCAACTCTTGAAGACCGCCTCGACGGCACCCCGCAACTGCTTCTCGGGTTGTTGGGGGAAAGGTCTGCCAGCCACCTGCTTGACGAGATCGAGATAGGTGCCGCAGAGAATCTTCAGCTCACCGGCCGTCAACTCGGCGTCACTCCTGGCTCCAGAAACACGTTTCGCCTCTTCCAATGGATGTTCGAACAGAGTTCCATCGACACCGAGCACGATCCTTGCGTACATGGCGATGAAAC
The DNA here is from genome assembly GCA_044233375.1 of Ilumatobacteraceae bacterium. Taxonomy (GTDB): domain Bacteria; phylum Actinomycetota; class Acidimicrobiia; order Acidimicrobiales; family Ilumatobacteraceae; genus Casp-actino8. The sequence goes on along the minus strand of JBIIKC010000057.1, from coordinate 5,688 downwards.
GCCGATACGAGTCGTATGCAAATCGCTCGTCATTCGTGACAGCCGCCAGTCCTTTCACACTTCTATCGTTGAGTCCGAGATTGAGGACTGTGTCCATCATCCCAGGCATCGAGAATTTCGCACCTGAACGAACGCTCACGAGCAGCGGATCCGAAGCATCGCCGAGCTTGCGCTTCATTGCTCGCTCCAATTTGCGGATGTGCGTGGTGATCTCGACATCGAGGCTCTTCGGCCAACCACCAATCATGTAGGCGCGACATGCATCCGTCGTGATCGTGAATCCTGGAGGAACCGGGAGCCCGAGCACACTTGTCATCTCTGCGAGATTTGCGCCCTTGCCACCGAGAAGCTCCTTCATCTGCATCGGAGGACGACGGTGTTTGTGATCGAAAGCGAAAACATACGGCACGAGGGGCGATTCTATGACTACCCATCACTCGACTCGCCACTGACCCTTCGACCGGCTCGCCATTGACGAATTTGGGTCGTATTCTTGATTCGAGTGAGGATGCTCGGCTTTCCAGTCAAGGTGCGTGCAGGTTTCGGCATCTTCATGTTGTTGATCATCGCTCTGAACGGCCTGGAACTCGGGCTGTGGCTTGCGGGCTCGATTGCAGTTTTCACTCTCGTTCACGAGTTGGGTCATGCTCTCGCTGCTCGTCGCACAGGATCCGAGGCCAGTATCTCTCTCGACTTCATGGCTGGTTACGCGTCCTTCGTTCCCGTTCGACCACTCAGTCGTCGCGAGCGAGCAATGATCTCTGCTGCAGGACCAATGACACAGATCGTCTTGGGATTGACAGTTCTCATCGCTGTCGGCGTGAACCCTTTCGATCACCAACAATTTGCCGCCGACTATGCAACGCTGGCGATCTGGTGGGCTGGACCAGTCATTGGCGCATTCAACCTCATCCCCGTCCTTCCACTCGACGGTGGGAACATTGCATCCGAAGCAATCGATTACTTCGTGCCAGGACGGGGTCGATCCCTGATGGGGGCCATCAGCATTCCTCTGACAGCTGGGGCATTTGCGTTCATGATCTTCGATCCGAATTTGCGCCCAATGGCTGCTTTCGCCGGTCTTCTTCTCGTTCTGCAGGTGCAGATCCGAGCCGCCGAACGCGCAGCTGACAGAGTTGCTTTTCCACTCTCACGTCACCCAGCAGCAGTCGCAGAGGATCTTTCGTGGCGATCTGGGCGCCCTCACCTTCCTCACGATCCGTACGTACTCTCACCGTGGTGGGACGCCCACACTCTGGCTGTCTCGGGAGGACCGGCCCCCGCTACTCCCGTGCTCGCAGATCTTCGAATCACGAGTGCCGAGCAGAAGATCTGGTGGCCACCCGTCGCTGCTTCAGTCGAGCAATTGGAAGCCGTCGTCTCGACTTTGCCAAGACCTCTCCCGCTTCCGACATCGAGGACCTCGAGTCGAAGCGCACTCACACTTCTCGACGTCCTTCGTCGAACGAGGCACTTCGACGAAGCGATCACGTACGGAACCAGTTTGTACAGCGCCCAACCATCCACTGATGTCGCAATCGAAATCGCCCGTTGCCTCGTGAATGTCGATCAGCAGGATCTTGCAGTGAAGTGGCTCGCGACAGCCGCTCGTCGGCCCGACTCGTACGACCATCTCCGTTTGGTCATCGGCTTTCTTCCCGAGTTCCAGCTGTTGAACGAGCGTCCTGATTTTCAAGAAGTGGTGACGCAACTCAGTTCTGAGAACTGACCAACTCTCCCAGCTCGATCAGTCTCGAAACGTATATGAGAGCCCACTCGCCCGACATCGATGTGATCGCTCCCACCTCGGTACCGTCGATCGTGATGGCCTCATCGATACCGATCGAGCGTCCTACTGCTTCGTGCAGATCATCGACTCGAATTCGGCGCAGGGTGCGAGGTGCACTCGATCCTCGACTGTCCATTCGCTCGACCAATTCCTGGCCCGGATAGCAGCCCTTGGTGAAATTGACCGCACTACCCGCGAGACCGGTTGCCGCCACCAGAGTTTCTCCTGGAAGGAGTTCACAGCCCATTGCTGGCCACCCGCGTCGGACACGTTCCTCCTCGAGACTGTTTGCGCCATCGACTGGGACACCTAGGTTTTCGCCGAATCGGCCGATGTCGAGTACCTCGTCATCGCTCGCCGGGAGAACATCAACTGCTCGACCGTCACCCCACCAAGCATCAGCGACGAAGGTCCGTGATCCTGCGAGCAACTCCCGAGTCGAATTCGGGATGGGCTCGTCCTCGAGCGATCGAACAGCAATACCCGTGCGAAAGCTTGCTGAGAGCTGGACGTCGACGCGAATTTTGAACCTGTTCAAGCGTGCCAGAAGGAGGTCACTCAGACCAGGAACCGCATCCGTGTCGAGAAGAACGACACTTTCAAGGAGGCGTGACACCCTCACGAGAGCGACGATTTTTCCGTTGGGATCGAGGACGAACGACTGACAGGAGTGACCGATGGGAAGCGATCGAATGTCATTGCTCAACTGCGAATGCAGGTACGACACTGCATCTGCTCCGACCGCTTCGACACACATTCGCTCGATGGGCGAGATCAATAGGTGTCCGGACATGTCGACCTCACGCGCTCGTTCCTCCGAGACGCCTTCGCTCGGTCATCCGCCTCGCTGCTGGCACAGCAGCCAGCAGTCCCGCAGCTTTGTTGCGACACTCGAGGTCCTCGTCATCTGGATCACTGTCTGCGACGATTCCTGCTCCCGCCTGCAGATAAGCAGCACGAGGGCCGATGAACATCGTACGTATCGCAATAGCAGTGTCGAGGTTTCCGCTGAAATCGACGTAGCCGACTACACCCGCATACGGACCTCTTTTCACGGGCTCCAGCTCGTCGATGATCTCCATCGCCCTGACTTTGGGAGCCCCACTCACCGTTCCAGCGGGCAATGTCGCGCGCAGAACATCTATCGCACCTCGGCCCTCGAGCAACTGGCCACTCACCTGTGATGTGAGATGCATGACATGGCTGTACTTCTCCAGCGTCATCAGCTCATCGACGACAACCGTACCGAACTGTGCAACGCGACCGACATCGTTGCGAGCCAGGTCGACGAGCATGATGTGCTCGGCGACTTCCTTCGGGTTTTCGCGAAGTTCTGCCGCCAGGCGGCGATCGTGATCGTCGTTCATACCTCGTTTGCGGGTTCCGGCAATGGGTCGACTGATCACTCGACCACCCAGCAGTTGCACCATCGGCTCGGGTGAACTTCCCACGATCGTGATGCGGGGATGACGAAGGAAGTACATGTACGGACTTGGGTTCACCTGCCTCAGTACTCGATACATGTCGAACGGGTCTGCTTCGATCTGCAACTCGTATCGCTGGGACAGAACGACCTGGAAAACATCCCCTGCGCGGATGTACTCCTTGGCAGTCCGAACAGCGTCTTGGTACCGACCTGATGACATCGACGAGACAACTTTCGGATGATCGTCGTCACGTCGAGGTGGCTCGACCGGCGTATATGCGAGAGGTCGGGCAAGATCTTCGACTGCGCAGAGCGCACGACCAGCAGCATCGTCGTATGCTCCGTCCAACTCCTCCTCGCTGAACGAACGACCGTCCGATGTCACGACCGGCACGCTTTCGATCAGGTAGACACGTTGTCTCCAGTGATCGAACGCTGCCAAGGATCCAATCACACTCATCACCGCGTCAGGGAGGTGCCTGTCGTCGTCGGGAGTGCCGGGAAGATTCTCGACTTCACGCACGACGTCGTAGCCGAGGTAGCCCATGACCCCTCCCTGAAGCGGAGGCAGGTCAGCGATCACAGGACTCCGATACACCGTGAGCAGCGACTCGACTGCAGCCAACATGCCCCTGTCGAGCGGGACCGAAGCAGGAATGTCACCGTCGACGCTGATCATCCCATCGGTCAACGTCAACGTCGCGCGCGGATGTCGACCGACGAAACTGAAGCGACTCCACCGCTCGCCATGTTCGACCGACTCGAGAAGGAAGCCGGGCTCGTCTCCGACGAGCTTTGCAAATGCTGCAACGGGTGTTTCCAGATCCGCAAGAACCTCCGCCCACACAGGTACGACGGTGTAGTCCTTGGCCAGAGCACGGAATTCATCTCGCGTCGGCTTGACATCGATCATGACTGCGGACCGAGAGCGCGATAGAAGCACGTTCTCTCACCGGTGTGGCACGCTCCTTTGCCTTCCTGTTCGACCTTGAACAGCAATGTGTCCCCATCACAGTCGATGTAGGCCTCGCGTACGAACTGGCGATCTCCGCTCGAATCACCTTTACGCCACAGCTCTTGTCGGCTTCGACTCCAGTAGACCATGCGACCTTCGCTCAACGTCATCGCCAAACTCTCGGCATTCATCCATGCCATCATCAAGATGTCGCCGGTCACGATGTCTTGGGCGATGGCTGGAACGAGACCATCGCTGTTGAACGTGACCTCATCAGCCTGGGCGGTTTCGAGCGGTTGTGTCACGAACGCATTCTCTCAGAGATACAAGCCAGTATGACTGTCGATTCGCGTTGCAGCGACCGCATGTATGTCTCGCTCTCGCAACATGATGTAGTCGATACCGCCAACCTCGACTTCATAGCGGTCTTCGGGGCTGAAGAGAACTCTGTCGCCAACCTCAGCTGATCGAACGTTCTGACCGAGAGCCACGACTTCTGCCCATACCAGTCGCTTCGAGATCTGCGCCGTGGCTGGAATCACGATGCCTCCCGTGCTCCGGCGCTCGCCATCACGATCCGGAATTCGCACCAGGACCCGATCGTTGAGCATCTTGATCGGCAGCTTGTCGCTACCCGGCGATACGGCTCCGAGCGGTCTGTCGAGGGAAGCACTCACAGTCGGCACGGTAGCGGACGTCAGCCGGAAATGGACCCGCTATCGGCGAGAACCGCCGAGATCCGATCCATCACGTCGTCGGTCAAGAGTTCGATCACGTCGAGCGCACCGAAATTCTCCGTGACCTGCGATGGACGACTTGCTCCCGTGATGACCGTCGATACGTGAGCATTCTTCGTACACCACGCCAGCGCCAACTGTGCCATGCTGCATCCGAGATCAGCAGCAACAGGAGCGAGAGACTTCACGGTCCGCTGCGATACGACATCGGTCAGACGCTTTGCCAGCCAGGCGTAGCCGGGCAGTGCACCACGAGAATCATCGGGCACTCCATCGAGGTACTTGCCCGTCAGCAAACCCGATGCGAGAGGACTCCAGATCGTCGTCCCGAGCCCGATGTCGTCGTACAAACGTCGATACTCGACCTCGACTCGACGACGCTCCAGCATGTTGTACTGCGGTTGTTCAGTGATCGGCTTGTGCAGGTGATGCCGTTCGGCGATCTCCCACGCCGCACGAATCTCATCCGCCGTCCATTCACTCGTGCCCCAATACAAGGTTTTGCCTCGATCAACGAGGTCGCTCATCGCCCACACGGTCTCCTCGAGTGGGGTGTTCGGATCGGCACGATGGCAAAAGAGAACGTCGACGAAATCGACCTGCAGTCGATCGAGGCACCCTTCGATCGAGTGGTGAAGATACTTGCGATTGAGTGTGTTGTTCATGTTCGGGATCCGCGGGTCGATCCCCCAGAACACTTTCGTCGACAGAACGAAGTCGTGACGTCGCCATCCGAGTTCTCGGATGACTCGACCCATGATTGCTTCACTTTCCCCACCCG
>JBIIKC010000056.1:0-6955 GCA_044233375.1 Ilumatobacteraceae bacterium | reverse complement strand
GGAGATTTCTTCTCCGGAACGGGCGGCTTGGGAGACATTTTCGATTCGTTCTTCGGAGGCAACCCCTTCGGCGCATCTCGCGGTCCGTCGGGTCCACCGCGTGGCCAGGATCTCGAGGTCGTCGCCGATTTGCAGTTCGACCAGGCGGTTTTCGGCGCAACGATCCCGGTCGATGTTCGCACTGCAGTCGCTTGTGATGACTGCGACGGAACCGGAGCAGGAGCCGGAACGAAACCGGTGACGTGCGTCGAATGCGATGGGCGTGGTCAAGTGCAGCGTGTTCGTCAGAGTCTGCTCGGCCAGATGGTGACATCGCAGGCATGCCAACGTTGTCGTGGATTCGGTCAGGTTGTCGCCACTCCATGTGCAACATGTAGCGGTGACGGACGCGTTGTGACCGAGAAGACGTATCAGGTGGATGTGCCCGCCGGCGTCGACTCTGGCGCCACATTGCGTTTGACCGGAAGAGGCGCAGTTGGTCCCCGTGGTGGTGGGGCCGGCGATCTTTTCGTTCATCTACGCGTTCAACCGCACGAGAAATACGTGCGTGACGGTTTCGATCTGGTGACATCGGTCGATGTGTCGATCGCTCAGGCGGCACTCGGTACGACGATCGACCTCGAAACCCTCGATGGAGTAGAGACACTGGCGATCCCACCGGGAACTCAACCCGGAAGGGTCTTCGTACTCAGGAAGCGCGGTGTCCCTCGGCTGCAATCCACCGGTCGCGGAGATCTCAAGGCGGTCGTCAGAGTGATTGTGCCGACGAAACTCGACGATGAGGAAGCAAAGGTCCTGCGGCAGTTCGCTCAGATGCGCAGCGAGGATGTGGCACCAGCCGACTCCGGATTCTTTGCGCGCATCAAGTCGGCATTTTCATGACGTCGCGCCGTCATGCAGCGGCGCACGTCTTCGTTCGAGACCTTGCCGACCCGGTTCTCGAAGTCGGAGACGCCCACCACCTGCTGAGAGTTCTGAGGGTTCGTCCTGGCGAGACGATCTCTGTGAGTGACGGTCGTGGCTCGTGGCGCATGTGCATGTTGTCGTCACAGTCGGAGATCGAACCCGTCGATGACACACTGAATGCCCAACCGGCCTGTGCGCGCCCAATCACGATCGCGTTCGGCGTCACCAAGAGCGACAAACCCGAAACTGTCGTTCAGAAGTTGACAGAACTCGGTGTCGACCACATCGTTCCGGTCATGTTGGACCACTCGGTCGTGCGCTGGGACGACGACAAGATCGAGCGCCAACACGAGCGATTCGTGAAGGTGTCACGTGAGGCTGCGATGCAGAGTCGCCAGATCTTCCTGCCCGTCGTTCACCGAGTCGTTACCGATCTCGGAACTCTCCTGGCGAGTCCGTTGATGAAGGGGCAGTGGGGTCTGGTCGCTCTTGCCGATCCGGATGGGTCGAGTGAGCTGAACGGGGTTTCCTCTCTCATCATCGGGGCGGAGGGTGGATTCAGCCAGCGGGAACTCGATCTCGTCGATGCTCGAGTGTCGCTCGTCGGAGGTGTGCTGCGGGCAGAGACAGCAGCGATCACCGCTGGAGTTCTCCTCGCCGATACACGGATTCGGCCGTGAAGAGATGATTCCTTCTCTGCTGGAGATGTCCGAGGATCTATTCGGTGTCTATGTGCACGTTCCGTTCTGTCGGCATCGGTGTGACTACTGCGCATTTGCCACGTTCACCGACAAAGACCACATCATCGCCGAGTACCTCTCGGCGGTGTCTCGAGAAATCGAACTCGCGACAGATGTTCCGGACGCAACATCGATCTTTGTCGGCGGCGGCACGCCGACTCGAGTGCCTCCCCGGGATCTCGTCGACGTTCTTGCCGGTATTCGTCGCGTATCCGATGCCGAGGTGACGATCGAGTGCAATCCCGATGACGTGAGTGAGGAGATGTTCCGGATCTATGCCTCCTCCGGTGTCAACCGGATCAGTCTCGGCGTGCAGTCGATGCGGACTCACGTGTTGCGGAGTCTTGGTCGCACGCACGATCCGGGCAATGTTCGAACGGCGGTGGAAGCTGCTCGGGCAGCGGGGATCGACAATATCAACCTCGACATCATCTACGGAGCGCACGGAGAGTCACTCGATGATTGGGAGGCAACTGTGAGGGGAGTCGTGGCGCTCGAGCCGGATCATGTGTCGGCATACGGCCTGACGGTCGAGTCGGGAACGCCTCTTGCAGACGACCACTCGCGGCATCCCGATGACGATGTGCAGGCCGAGATGTACGAATGTGTCGATGAGATTCTCGGTGCCGTTGGATTCACGAACTACGAGGTCTCGAACTGGGCGAAGTCCGGCCGAGAGAGTCGCCACAACTTCACGTATTGGCTGCAAGGTGACTACAGAGGGTTCGGGACAGCTGCTCATTCGCATCGGCAGGGCGTCCGATGGTGGAATGTTCGGACTCCGGAGCGATACATCGAACTCGTACGAGGGCGAGGGTATGCCGAGTCGGCTAGAGAAGTCCTCGACGACGAACAACGGCGCATCGAATCTCTGCAATTGGTTCTCCGTACACGGCTTGGTGTTCCCGTCGACGCATTCGATCCAGCCGACTTGACTCTGATGGAAGGTCTGGTGGTGAGCGACGGTCAACGTGTCCGCCTGACTCGGGCGGGGAGGTTGCTCGCGAACGAGGTGTCGATGCGTTTGCGGTGAAACGACGAGCGTGATTTCTCTGTCTGAAGGGATGTTTTCCCGGGGGACTTTCCAGTTCTGAGGGTGTGAGCGCTGAGGGACTTCACGGTAGAGTTCGAGGTCTGTAGGGCGTGTAGCTCAGTTGGTTAGAGCGCCACCATGACACGGTGGAGGTCCCGGGTTCGAGTCCCGTCATGCCCACACGAAATAAGGGAAATACATTGATTTCGGCGAAGGGCCTCGCTGGTACACCCAAGCGTGAAGCCCGAGAAATTTCTCGCCGGCTGGAGCTCGAAGCGTCAAGATCGAAGCAAGAGACGCTCGTAGCGCGACGGTGAGCCTGCTGGCCGCGGATACTGACCAGGCGCCGGTTTCATGATCGCTGGCGAATGTGAAGAAGCCTCCCCGCATGAGCCGCAAAGCTGTCGGGAGGCTTCTTCGATGTTGGGGGACTCGACCAAGCACAAGCCGAGCGTTCCCCCGAATTGGTGGTCATGGCAAGAGAATCGACCTTTCGGGGCAGTCTGCGAGGACGGCTTCGGTACTGGCACTCCCTGCAAGTCTTCAGGCGGCATTGCCGAGTCGCACGGCCTTGACGGTCGACTGTTCATCGCCGCTTGGAAATGGTGAGAACGATCACTGCATCGCGCCGGGAGAAGTCCTGACCGTCACCTTCGTCAACTGTGTCGGATTCAACCTGTCCGATGTCCTCAACAAGGGCAATGCCGTGACGGTTGGGGGAACTATGACTTCGACACCGATTCCCGTGTCGACCTCACCGTTGTTGGTCACGATCGACGGCGTGGCAGAGATCGAAGTCACGGAAATCCCTGGTCCGGCCAACCAAGACTTCGTCGATGTCTTTCTTGGTTACGACCTCAACGATCCGCCAGGACGATTGCTTGCGACTCAGTCCGTGGTGTTCAGCAGTCCGCTGTCGGAGATGACGGTTGCCGACATTCCCGAGTTCGAAGACCCGACAGAGTGGTCATCACGGATTCGGGTTTTCTCATCGACGAGACCCTGCATCGATCTTCCCGACGACTATCTCGAGAGACTTCTCGAAGGTGCATCGTTGGAGGGCGGTGGAAGTCTTCCCGACGCCCTTTGGACCGTCGAGAAGGAACGCCGGAAGATGAGGCATGAGCAGGTCGAGTTCGGTGTCAACAATGCGTCGTTGGCATCCAGCACTGAAGTCGACAGTCCCGGTCATGGGATTAGCCACTACCAAAACCGCAAGTCCCAGGATACTGAAAACACAGCGTTTCCGCTACCGTTCCCGCAGCGCACTTTCCTTGCTCAGCGGGCGTTGTCGCCGAAGCGGTACTCGTAGGTCAACGCGTCGATTCGGGTGCGGAGTTCGTCGTCGAGAGGCATGTTCACTGCGGCAATCGCATCGGCGAGCTGTTCGGGGCGACTTGCTCCGATGATCGGTGACGTGATCACCGGGTTGTCCAGCACCCATTGCACAGCCAAGGTCGCCATCGAGATGCCGGCTTCTTCGGCCATGTTGCGAACATGGTCGATAGTGTCGAACATGCGCTCGTGCCAGTAGCGCTCTTGGTAGCGCTCGGCCGCGTAGCCGAGGGTGAACCGTCCACCAGCGGTGGGTTCGCCGCGTTGGTGTTTGCCCGTGAGGAAACCGCCAGCGAGTGGGTTGTAGGGAATGACGGCAATGTGTTCTTCGCTGCACAGTGGGAACAGCTCACGCTCGTTTTCGCGGAACAGCATGTTGTATCTCGGCTGCACCGATTCGAACCCTGTGACTCCGAGTACTTCGGCACGACCGATGGCGCGAGCCAACTGGTAGGCGAGGACATTCGAGCATCCGATATATCGCACCTTGCCCGAACGTACGAGGTCGTCGAGGGCACGCAGTGTTTCGTCGATCGGGGTCGAGGGATCCCATGAATGGATCTGATACAGGTCGATGTGGTCGGTGTCGAGACGTCGCAACGAAGCCTCGACTGCTCGCATGATGTTCTGCCGGGAGTTGCCACTGTCCCAAGGTTTCGGACCGGTCGGGAAGAAGCATTTGCTGGCCACGATGAACTGATCGCGCCGACCCTTCATCCACCGCCCGAGGATCTCTTCGGTACGACCGAACACATCCGGTGGCGCGCCAAGTGGGTACACGTCTGCGGTGTCGATGAAGTCGATGCCTGCGTCAGCGGCCGTGTCGAGAATCTGCACCGATGTCTCCTCGTCGCACTGATACCCGAACGTCATCGTGCCAAGGCACAGGCGAGAGACTTTGAGTCCGGTCCGACCGAAGCGAACGTGATGCATTGTTCGACCCTAGACGGGATCAGCCGGTCGCCACCCAAACCGCGATCTGCTGACGTACGACATCAAGAATCGACAATGCACCGATCTCCCAGTCGATGTCGTGAAGACCCCAGCGATCGTCGAGATCACCACGAATGTCATCCGTGCGTGGGTCGGTCGGGTCAGGCTTCATCGTTACTTGCAGATACGAAAAGTCACCCTCGCTCACACACCTCGCCGACACCAGCCCGGGGAAACTCATGAACGGTGTGGTGATTGCCTGAGTTCCCGATCCGTCGGTGAAACCCCAATCAGCAGTGCCGAACGCCGACAGCAGATCACCCGAGCCGCCACCCAACGCTGCCGGGTTGGTGCAGCCGGCTTCTTGTGTGGGGTCGACTGTCTCGCCCATGTCGGGGTCGGCCGACTTGCCGAAGAAGGCATCGGGGCTCGGCGGTCGGGTGTCCCGGAAGGTCGCGTAGGTCATGATGCAGCGGATCTGTTCCGCATCGCGGCACAGTGGCAGTTGGTCGAATCGACCGCCCACGTCGCCGCCTCGTGGCACCGCAATCGAATAGCCGAGAAGCGCGCCCGAAACGATTAGGGATCGTTGCGCTTCGTCACGTTCGATCACTTCGTCGATCAATCGAATCATGTGCATCGTTCCCTGTGAATGACTGAGGAGGATCACACCTCGACCCTGATTGTCATTCGCGAGGTAGTGGTTCCAAGCGTCCTCGACGTCTTCGAACGCAAGATTCCATGCTTCATCGGAGGGCGACTGATTGAAGAGGCCATCCAACGTGACGCTGCGATAAGTGGGTGCGAACATACGGCACACACTGGACAAGCGCGCGACTTGAAGGAAGGCAGTGATTCGTTCGTTGCCGGACGTGAAGTCCGAGTTGAGCGTCGCATCTTCACTCGAAGTCGGGTAGAGGTAGAAGCAATCGACCGGTGCGTCCGGATCAGGTGTGAACTGGAGCACTTCTGTCGAGTTGTCGGCGTTCACCAAAGTGACACTCGTATCGTCATCACAGGTGTCGGTGGTGTCGGGCCTACAGGTCCAGTTGGCCTGATCGGAGTACACCTCGCTCGAGTACGGCTCGACGGCCGCTTCGGTTTGCGCCGGCGTCTCCGAGATCCCGGGCTCGGTGGAAGTCGATAAATCGTCTCCTCCACATGAGGCGCTGATGAGGGAAGCGAGTATCACGAGAGCTAGATGACCTTTTCGCATGCCGAGATGTTAATGAGGGGAGCACTCAGCCGCGAGGCTCGTCGTCTCCCGACGCTTGCCTCGTCATTGACCGGTCACAGCGTCAAACAACCCTTTCTCGCTTTGTGCTTCCGCTGAGAACGAGTCGCTCTCGGTCCGGTGTTCGCGATGCCACTCGCCGGCCTTGCATCGGCGGTGGTGTCATCCGGGCGCAGACGGGCGCGAGGTGTCCACTACGGCTTGGGATTCCCGCGCTGCGCCCATGAAGATGCCCTTGGCCATGAGTGACGTCTCCGCCTTGCGTCGCGCTAGATAGATCTCGGACCGGATCGTGTGCACCATCCGATTCTCCGGATCGGCGTCAGCGGCGAAGTCGATGAGATGGCACGCCAACCGAAAGTCCCCATCTCCAGCAGCTCGTCGTGCGTGCTCAGCCATCACAAGTGATCCACCGACAAGCTCTGTGAGGGTGCGTGCAAGATGGGCATCAGGGGCAGGTTTCAGCCGAGCTGGAGCGCCGTCCCACCATCCACCATAGAGACGCCAGATGTTGCGGATCACGAATTCCGGTTCGTCGTAGAAGGGACGAAGATATGGCTTGGCAAGCGTGTCGTCAGGAACACGCACCGTGTGCACGATGTGGTCGAGAGTTTCGCCGGCGTTCATCATCGCCAGCACCTCGTCGTGCAACATTTCGAGTGCAGTGGCGATCTCGTCGAGAACTCGTGCAATCCGGTCCGCACCCGAAATCGGCAGACCGTGTGCGGGAACGAGTAGCTCCGGTCCGAGGGCACGCATCTTGCGCAAGGCGCG
>JBIIKC010000116.1:0-5053 GCA_044233375.1 Ilumatobacteraceae bacterium | reverse complement strand
GACCTTCCCGTTCGCAGCATTCACAACCTTTTCGAGAACTGGGGTCAGGGTCTTGCAGGGGCCGCACCATGGTGCCCAGAGATCGACGATCACAGGAGTCGTCATCGAGGCCTCGATGACGTCCGTCTCGAAGGTGGCATCGGTGACGTCGACGATCGAGGGTCCGCTCATGACAACGACGATACCGCTCGTGAGGGGTGCATCTCGGAAAGGATCCGTGAGGGTCAGAAGGTCCCGCGAACCCCGCTACCGTACGGGTCGTGAGCGCCCAGTCAACCGGACAGGACGTCCCTGGTATCGACACCGCCGCCGTGCGCCAGTGGATGGAAACACACGTCGAAAGCGCCACGGGACCTTTCACCTTCGATGTCATCGCCGGAGGTCATTCCAACCTCACGTACAAAGTGACCGGGGCAGATGGGCGCCGATTCGTCCTGCGTCGTCCGCCCCTCGGTCATGTTCTCGCAAGCGCCCACGACATGAGTCGGGAGTTCCGCATCATCGACGCATTGCGCGACACTCCAGTACCCGTTGCCCCCGCTCTCGGATTCTGCGACGACACAGCTGTCAACTCTGCACCCTTCTATGTCATGGATTTCGTCGACGGTCTCGTGATCCGCGATCGCGATTCCGCCGAGCAACTTCTGACACCCGATGCGCGTCGTCGAGCGAGTGAGTCGATCGTCGACACCATGGCAGCAATTCATGCGGTGCGACCCGACGCCGTCGGTCTCGCCGACCTCGGACGCCACGAGGGATACATCGCCCGTCAGTTGAAGCGCTGGTACGGACAATGGAACCAACAAAAGACACGGGACCTGCCGAGCGTCGACCGAGTCCATGACGAGCTTCTGGCCCGGATACCTGAACAAGGTCCAGCAACTCTCGTTCACGGTGATTATCGCCTCGACAATTGCATGATCGACTCATCCGGTGATGTCATTGCCGTGCTCGACTGGGAGATCTGCACGCTGGGCGATCCAATGGCCGATCTCGGACTTCTCATGGTCTACTGGACAGGCCCGAACGACGACATGTCTGCGTGGACCGGTCAGGCGTGCACGGCACCTGGATTTCTCGACCGATCCGACATGGCCGAGAGATACGCACGAGTCAGCGGACGTGACATCTCGCAGCTCGATTTCTACACGGCCTTCGCCTACTGGAAGCTCGTCTGCATTCTCGAGGGTGTCTACGCTCGCTACCTCGGAGGTGCACTCGGCCAGCGAGATCCAGCCGAACTCGAACCGTTCAACGCTCAGGTCCTCGGTGCTGCCGCCCGAGCCGAGGAAATGCTCAGCAGATTGACATGAGCGACTCGATCAGAGACATCGATCTCCATGGGGACCTGCCCGAACTGCAGTCACCGGTCCTCATCGTCATGTTGCAGGGCTGGATCGATGCCGCCGGTGCAGCCAATGACGCCATGTCGGCGATCGAACATCAAATCGATCCGCTGCCCATTGCAACTTTCGATTCCGATGTCTTCATCGACTACCGCGCGCGCCGACCCACCATGGAGATCCGCGAAGGTCGCAACACCGGCGTCGACTGGCCAACGATCGATGTTCATGCCGGCCGAGACTCGAACGGAAGAGATGTCGTCATCTTGCACGGACACGAGCCGGACTCGGCGTGGCAGAGGTTCGCAGGTGCGATGCGCGAGTTGGCGCTCCGTCTCGATGTGTCGATGATGATCGGCCTCGGTGCATACCCCTTCCCGACACCTCACACTCGTCCGAGCAATTTGTCGTGCACCACACCGTCGGTCGATCTGCTGGCGCGTTTCTCGTTCCTGCGGAGCACAGTGGACGTTCCCGCGGGAATGGCAGCTGTACTCGAGGAGGCTCTCCACGATGCAGGCATTCCTTCCATCAGCCTGTGGGCCCAGGTGCCCCAATACCTACCTGGGATGACATACCCGGCAGCATCCCTCGCACTCCTGAAGGGCCTGTCAACAGTTGCGGGTCTGAAGATCGACACAGCGAGCCTCGAGCAGGAGTCGGTGATCCAGACCGAACGCCTCAACCGGATGGTGGCGCGGAACTCCGAACACGCCGAGATGGTGACCAAACTCGAAGGCGCCTACGACGCCTTGATGAGCCCTCAGTTGCCCCTGCCAGCCATCGACGAACCGCCGATGATGACCGAGAGCGATATCCCGACCCCCGATGAGCTTGCGGCCGAGCTCGAGGCATTCTTACGCGACGCCAATCCTGATCTACCCTGATCTCTGAGCCAAGGAGATGAGATGAAGGTCGACGGAGGCATCAGCCCGAACCTGAACGAGACGGTTGCGTCCGTCAGAGAAGCCGAATCTGCCGGATACACCGGTGCCTGGACGGCGGAAACGAGCCATGACCCATTCCTGCCCCTGCTGCTCGCAGCTGAGCACTCGAGCAAACTCGAGCTCGGCACGTCGATTGCCGTAGCGTTCGCTCGAAGCCCGATGACTCTCGCGAATACTGCATGGGACTTGCAGGCCTACTCGCAAGGCCGATTCATTCTCGGTCTCGGAAGCCAGATCAAGCCGCACATCACCAAGCGTTTCAGCATGCCGTGGAGCAAGCCAGCGGCTCGCATGCGCGAAATGGTGCTTGCGATCCGCGCCATCTGGGATTGCTGGCTGACCGGCTCCCAACTCGACTTCCGCGGAGAGTTCTATACACACACGTTGATGACTCCGTTCTTCACACCGCCTGCCTCGGATCTCGCAGGTTTCGGGCCGCCGCGTATCTTCCTTGCAGGTGTCGGCGAACTGATGACCGAGGTTGCCGGGGAAGTCTGTGATGGCTTCATCTGTCACGGCTTCACAACCGAGAAGTATCTGCGCGAAGTGACGATCCCAGCTCTCGAGCGAGGCCGTGCCCGCGCTGGCAAAACTCTCGAAGGATTCGAAATCGTGGGTCCGAGTTTCGTCGTCACGGGAAACAATGAGCAGGAGCTGTCGAATGCTTCTGCGGGAACCCGCCAGCAGATTGCCTTCTATGGGTCCACACCCGCATATCGACCCGTACTCGACCTGCACGGTTGGGGCGACCTCCAAGATCGTCTGAACTCACTTTCGAAGTCGGGCAAGTGGGCCGAGATGGGTTCCCTCATCACCGACGAGGTCCTCGAGACTTTTGCTGTCGTTGGCGAACCCGAGTCGATTGCCCCCGAACTGCACAAGCGATACGGCGATGTCATCCAGCGCATTTCGTTCTATGCGCCATACAAGAGCGATCCCGAACGTTGGAGCAAGGTGATGTCTGCGCTCCAGTCAGCCTGAGTCCTTTAACGATCGGTCGATCGAGGAATGCCGAGTCGCGCCGTTCAGAGTTCATCAAGATTCTCGACGCCTCTCACCATCGTTCCACCTTGCTGTTAGATCTACCTCAGTGCTGAGACGGCGATTCGCCGTGACTCGAGCAGATGTGGCGGGGGCTCAGGGTGATCAACTTCAATCGCATACGCATCTTCGGCATCACAGTCATCGTCTGTGCGTCACTCTGGTCGATGACCACAACACGCAACCCGAGCGGATCACCCCACAAGTTCGAGTTCGCCAGCCAGGTACAGCTCGCGGCACTTGGAGCGCTGAAGCTTTCCACTGCTGGTCTTCGGGAGGGTCCCAGGCCGCACCAGCATGACATCGCGTGGTGGCAACCCTGATACTTCCAGCGCTCGAGTGTGAATGGCATGGCTCACCGCATCGAGATCTTCGGTCTTGACTTCGGCGACCACGACGACGGTTTCTTTTCCTTTGTAGCCTTCGACTCCGAAGCAGATCACGTTTCCGGCTCTCACGCCCTCGATCTGACCCACGGCTCGTTCGATGTCCTCCGGGAACACGTTGCGACCGCCGACGATGATCACATCTTTGATGCGTCCACAGATCACGAGTTCACCGTTCAGGACGTACGCGAGATCTCCTGTGCAGAGCCATCCATCGTGGAACATCGCTTCAGTCGCATCAGGTCGTTTGTAGTACCCGGGGGTCACGCTCGTTCCACGAAGGAACAGCTCGCCGACATGCCTCTCGGGAAGTGGCTCGCGCGTCTCGGGGTCGACGATCTTCATGTCCAGTCCAGGAACCGCCTTGCCGAGAAGTGGCAACCGCCGGATTGCAAGTTCGTCGTCTCGAGCGAGTCCGTGAACGGTTGTGTCCCCCGGTCCGGCGTCGAGATCGATCGGCTTGGCGATCCGCTCACGTTCGAGGACGACACGATCCACCGTGTCGCACACGAGACCTCGGTGCCGGGGAGGAAAGGCACCACCGATCGCAACTTCAGCCATACCGAAGGCAGGGAAGATGCTTCCAGCCGAGAATCCGAACGGCTCCGCCGCTGCAACGAATGCCTCCACCGCTGCAGGGTCCACTGGTTCGGCCCCCGACAGCGCAAGAGTCAAACTCGACAAGTCGAGATCCTTCATCCTCTTGAGTGCCCGGGTTGCGAGAACCCAAGCGAAGTTCGGCCCAGCAGTCGCCGTCCCCTTCCACTGACTGACCCACTCCATCCAATGCCCCGGATGACCCATGAAGTCCTGCGGCGCAGCTTGGATGAGTTGAACGCCGTTGAGCATCGGAATCGACAGGAATCCAACGAGACCCATGTCGTGATACAGCGGCAGCCACGACACCATGACTTCGTACGCGTCCAGTTCGGCTGCGGCACAACTTGCGTCGACATTGGCGGTGAGCACGCGATCGGGAATCATCACTCCCTTGGGCTCCGATGTCGACCCACTCGTGTACTGCAAGATCACGAGTCGCTCCGGATCGTTCGTGGGAAGTTCGAGACGATCGCCCGACACGGTCTTCGGACCCGAGACGAGATCGGTGAGCGACCCAGTGGGAGGATCCCCGGGAGCGGCTGCGTAGAAATCGGCGAGGAGGTCGTCGATCAGCACGAGTTTGGCTTCGCCGTGACGGATACGGGCACGGGTTCCCTGAACGAAGGCATCGAGAGACGCCATGCGCATCGGCAGGGGTAGAACCATGCTCGCAGCTCCAGCGAGCCAGCAGCCACGAATCGCTGTGATCAAAGCGCGGCTTGTCGGACCGAGAAGG
>JBIIKC010000055.1:0-7043 GCA_044233375.1 Ilumatobacteraceae bacterium | reverse complement strand
GTCACTCCGTCAAGAGACCTTCAGGAACTTGCGACGCCAGGGTTTCACCGTCAATCGCGATACATATATATGGACCGTGTACGTGATCGAACTGGATTCGGCGGCAGCCAAGGATCCCGGTCGTGGCGTGCTCTACGTCGGGGAAACCTCTCTCGCTCCCGCGGAACGGTTCGAGCAGCACAAGAGTCAGGCACGCAAGGCAAAAGGGGGGAAGCTCCACTCTCCCGTCGTTGCTCGATACGGAGTACAACTGCGCATGGATCTCGCTCCGACAGACCGTGCCTTCGACAAAGAATCATCCAAGCAAGCAGAAGCAGCATGGGCCGAACATCTGCGATCGCTCGGCTATGTCGTCAAAGGTGGACACTGACTTTTTTCATCCGTGTCGCGAACATCTGCACTCCACAAGCAATGAGCACATCGGGAAAAATGTCACGCCTACAACCGACACACACAGTCGCGCAGCACAACTAGGTTTTTCGAAACCCTTTTTTCTGATGGAGGATCCCATGAAGTCAGTTCGTACACGTGTTGGAGCGATCAGCATTGCTCTGTTCTCAGTCACAACACTTGGAGCGTGCTCGTCATCGAGCGATTCAGGCTCGGAGCCAATCGAAACTGCTGCCCCTCAACCGGCAGGCACCGAACCAGCAACCGATACGTCCGAGCCGGCCACGGAACCGAGTGGCCCGGTGTATGCATTGGCTCAAGCAGAAGATGGTTCGTCGTGGCGTTTCGACTCGTGTTCCGGGCCGATTCGCATCTTGCTGAACACGGGTGACCTGCAAGATGTGGTGGCGGACTACACCGACGTCGATGTCGCAGATCAGATCGGTGAACTCCTCACCCAGGCTGCCGCCGAACTCGCTGAAGTCACCGGCTTCGAGATCGAGTACGCCGGCACCACCGACATCGCCCTCAGCGATGAGCTCGCCGACAAGCAAGTGGTCATTCTCAACTTCGGCTCCACCGGATTCCCGGGCCGTGAAGACTCGCTCTTCGAGCAAAAGGCGATCTTTGCAACCTCGAAGGACGGTGTCAGCCAGATCGTGAGCTTCCAGCACTTCGAGAGCGCCCTCGGTTTCTACATCCACTTCCAGGAAGGCGCGAAGTTGGCCGATGGTGCACGTGACGTCGGTATCGACGATGCCGGTAAGCGATGGCTGAAGACCATCCTCGGTGAGGCGCTCGGTCTGCGCCAGTTGACCGACGAAGACATGGCCGGCGTCGCCGAAGACGCACGTGGCGCGGAGATCATGTACACCGACTCCTTCAAGGAGAAAGACGGCGTCTACAACCTCACTTGGGGTGAAGGCGACAAGGCCGGGCTCGCCGCTGTCGGCGCCGACAACGCCTGTTTCTGACGAATGATCCCTTCGGCTCGACTTCCTGTCCATCGGTGTTCGATGGACAGGGAGTCGACGAGGGTGACCCCAAGGGCGTGTCAGTCGACAGGTCGACCTTCGAAATCGCCGATGAGCGATAGAACGACTCGGTCTCCGCTCTCAGCGTGCGCAAGTCGTTCGAGTTTTTCCGCGTAGTACGCGTCCCTCAGATCACCCTCCGAGAGGGCGTTGTACGTGGGGTAAAGAGCGCGGCGGTGTCGCGTCGAGTAGTTGGCCCCGCTGCGATGAGGTGTCAACGAATGAAACCACAGAGTTTGCCCAGCTGATATCGGTGCGAACTGCCAGACCATCTCGTCCACGATCGACTGTTGGATGCACCCACGATCATCGACGTCGAGCAGTTCATGATGTCGCCCGGACACGACTTCGAGACACCCATTTTCCCGGGTCGCATCGTCGACTGCGACCATGCACGAGACATGCGAATTGATGAACGGGTATGCCGGGGCGTCCTGATGAGGTGAAAAACCGGCACCGCCAACCAATTTGTAGTTGATTTTCTCCTTGTAGAGCACCGCAGGTTCTCGAAGAAATTGTGATGCAGTTCGAGCCAGGCGGACGGTCAACAGTTCACGAAACCCTGGATGAAGGGGCACGAAGTTCTCACTGCGAGCAAGTTGCGGTCCGAAGTCCGTCATCTCTCGGTGGTGCAGCACTGAGCTCTCCTGCCCGAACGTCGCTGCGATCTCGTCGACCCACTCGCCCACCTCGGCAATATCGCGCTCGTCGAGCTCCTGAATCAGCACCCACCCGTGTTCCGAGAAGTGGTCCACCGCTCGGGGATCATCGGATGAAAACGCCGTGAGCTCAGGCATCTTGCTCATCTACCCGTGAAGGACGCAGCAAGCGAGCGAAGCGCGTCCTCGTATGTCGCCAATGGCGAAACGACGCGTCCTGGAACTTTGGCTCCATCATCTGCGACCCGCAATTCGACTTTCGCCCACACGTCGTCGCCCGCCTCGAACGCAGCGACTTCGTGGTCGCTCATCGGTCCACCTTGGGCAGCCAACGTCATGACACTGTCGGGCGAAAGCAAAGCTGCGTACTCGGGGCGCGTGGCAACCAGATAGCGCTTCGCCGGCACATGCGCCAAGATCAGATCTGCGACTCGGTCCCCAAGAATGCCTCGCACGGCATGTGCTCCCATGGCTGCATGGCGGGGCTGTCCTGGTCCGTCCCATGGGTGGGCGAGGTCGTGTACCAATCCAGCGATTTGCAACTCCGCATCATCGGGTGCAACTTCACGAAGGATTGCTGCTGTCTGCAGTGCGTGATCCAGTTCGCTGAAGCCGTCAGTTTCCACCGAGGGAGTCTCTCCGAGAGCCTGAAGATGGCCAATCAGATCTTCGATGTCTTCGAAGCGACGGACACTACCCAAGTTGTTGCTGCCAGTGGCCATGCCGAAATGGTAACGAGGGAACGTGAACTTCGAATGGCGAACTGGCAACCAACAGGCAGTGGAAGAATGAATCGAGGAGCTGGGAACCTATGTCGGATATGAATGTGGACTCGACGAGTCGCGCAATTGGAATGGTGCTCGGTGCCGCAATCGGTGATGCCCTCGGTGCGCCCTTCGAGTTCAAGTCAGCCGGCCTCTACCGACGGACATTTCCCGAGCCCGTTGTCGACGGTATTGGGGAAATGATCGGCGGCGGATTCTTCGAATGGGAGCCGGGTGAATTCACCGATGACACGCAGATGGCGCTCGCGCTCGCCGAATCGATACTCGAAGCCGAGGGTTTCGATCCCGCAACCACGTGGCGTTGGTTCACTACATGGGCCAAGACCGCACCCGATGTGGGCACGACAACTGCTGCATCGCTCAACCATGGGGCTTGGCACGACGTCCGGATGAACCCGAATGCAGCCCCTGCTAATGGTGCATTGATGCGATCATTCGTCCAGGCAGCAGCATTTCTTCATGCTCCGCGAGATGTCGTGCGCAACATTGTTTTGCGCCAGTCTGCGCTCACCCATCCGAATCCAGTGTCGGGCTGGGGTGCATGGATTTGTGTCGAGATGTGTCGAGAGTTCGTCCATGGAACCAACGCATTCGAGGTTTTGGGGGAGCTTGTCAATGACACTGCCGAGGAGTATCGGACGAGGTTTTGCGAAATCCTCTCGCCAACGTGGTCGCCAACCGAACCTCATGAATCCAACGGCTCGGTCTGGGGTTGCCTTGCCCAAGCGGTCTGGGCTGTGCGATCGACATCGACTTTCGACGAAGCGGTGATCGCGGCCGTCGATCTCGGCGACGATGCCGACACAGTGGGCTGTGTGGCAGGTGCGCTCGCCGGAGCCCGCTACGGGGTCAATGCGATTCCCCAGCGGTGGAAAGCAGTCGTCCACGGTCGGTTCAACGGGCCAGATGGGCTACGCGAGTACACGGCCGACGACCTCGAACGCGTCACCTTTTCTCTACTTGATCTTGCGCGGGGCTGAACGTCAGCGGGTCCGCACCCCTTTCGACATAGACGAGGCCGAACGAGTGCACGGTGTCGACGATCTCGTCACCCGCATGCACTCTAGGGTTTCCAGCAAGTTGCTTGCCGATGAACTCGGCAACGTGCGCCCGGACTCCCTCCAAGCGGATATTCTCCAATCCACGCCTAATGGGCGCATGGGGGGTTGCAGTACACGTGACGGAATCTGCTCGAACGACGCCGCCGGACGGAGATGCAACCGATGGATCGGCCGTGCAATTGGTCGGACTGCGCAAGACCTTCACTGGCGGCGACCAGTCGGTTCAGGCCGTCGACGGCGTGGATCTGACGATCGGCAAGGGTGAGTTCTTCTCCCTTCTCGGACCGAGCGGCAGCGGCAAGACCACTGTTCTGCGCATGATCGCTGGATTCGAGACCCCGACCGCCGGTGCGATTCTTCTCGAGGGCAAGGATGTCACCCAGAGTCCTCCCTACGACCGCAACGTGAACACCGTCTTTCAGGACTACGCGCTCTTTCCGCACATGACCGTTCTCGAAAACGTCGAATACGGATTGAAGGTGAAAGGGGTATCGCGTGGCGAACGTCGTCAACGGGCGCTCGAGATGCTCGACAAGGTGCACCTCGGTGACTTCGGTCGACGCAAACCTCACCAGTTGAGTGGAGGTCAGCGCCAGCGAGTGGCTCTCGCCCGGGCTCTCGTGAACAAGCCCAAGGTTCTCCTCCTCGACGAACCGCTCGGTGCATTGGACCTCAAATTGCGCGAGGAGATGCAGGTCGAATTGAAATCCCTCCAACAGGACGTGGGAATCACGTTCATTTTCGTGACCCACGACCAAGGTGAGGCGCTCAGCATGAGTGACCGTATCGCAGTGTTCAATCAGGGGCGCATGGAACAGGTCGGGACCCCTCGGGAGATCTACGAAAATCCGTCGACAGCGTTCGTTGCTGGATTCGTGGGAACGAGCAACATTCTGTCCGAAGATCTTTCCGAACGAGTACTGGGAGTGCGGGCCGTGCACTCGGTCCGCCCGGAGCGAATCCGCATCGTCTCTGGAACGGTGCCAGCCGACGACGTGAGCGTCGAGGGAACCGTCGAGGACATCCAATATCTCGGGTCCGACTGTCGTGTGCGTATCGCCATCGACAACTCGAACCGACTTCTCGCCAGCGTGCCGAGCAACGGGCTCGCTGGTCTGGCCATCGGGGACACCATCCGCCTGGCCTGGCCGCGTCATGCGGCGTTCACAGTTGCACACACCAAACACCAACAAGGGGGACATGAATGAACAGCAAACGACGGATCGGAGTGGCGTTGCTCGCAACGCTGGCGATCCTTCCCGTGGCCTGCGGAGGTGATGATGACGGCGACGAAAGCGCACCGGAGTCAGCCCCCGCTACCGAGGCGCCGAGCGAATCGATGCCGACTGGCGGCGACATCGACTACATGTGGACGCCGAACGCCGACATCCTGGCAAATGCCGAAGGACAAGTGAACTTCGTCGCTTGGGCCGGATATGCAGAAGACGGATCAACCGATCCGGCCTACGACTGGGTGAACCCATTCGAGGAAATCACCGGGTGCTCGGTCAACGTCAAACTCGGCAACTCGAGTGACGACATGGTGCAGTTGATGCAAAGTGGCGAGTACGACGGAGTGTCGGCCTCGGGCGATGCAACTCTGCGTCTCATCTCGGGCGGCGAGATCGCAGAAATCGATCCTGCGGAGTTCTCGAGTTACGAGAACATCTTCGAGGGTCTCAAGCTCAACCCATGGAACTCCGTCGACGGCAAGCCCATGGGCATCCCTCACGGGCGTGGCGCGAACCTTCTGGTGTACAACACCGAGGCATTCGCTGATGCCGCACCGGATTCCTGGAGCGTGATCTTCGAGGCCGGCAGTCCTGCCGAAGGTGCAGCAAGCATCTACGACAGCCCGATCTACATCGCCGATGCAGCGCTGTACCTGAAGACGCACAATCCGGAACTGGGAATCACCAATCCGTATGCACTCGATCAGACCCAGTTCGACGCTGCAGTCGCTCTTCTCGAGCAGCAGAAGTCACTCGCCGGTCAGTATTGGGCTCTGTACACCGACCAGCAGGCTGCTCTCGAGGACGGTTCCGTTCTTGCTGGCACCACATGGCAGGTCATCGTCAATCTCGCCCAGGCGAATGGCGCGAAGATTGCCGCTACGAAGCCAAGCGAGGGTGCAACCGGCTGGTCCGATACGTGGATGCTGTCGACAAAGGCAGCCAACCCGAACTGCATGAAGTTGTGGATGGACTGGATCGCTTCGCCGTGGGCGAACAGCCAGGTCGCAGTGTGGTTCGGCGAGGCACCGTCGAACTCACTGTCGTGCGGGCTCGAAGGGATGGCCGAGCATTGTGAGCTCTTCCACGCAGAAGAGACCGATTACTGGACCGATGTCTGGTACTGGACGACGCCGACTGAGGAATGCCTCGACGGACGGACGGACGTGACGTGCGTTCCGTACACCGAATGGGTCAACGCCTGGACGACGTTGCGCTCGTGAGTACACCCAAGGGCGGGGGGGCCGTGCGGTCCCCCCGCCCTTGGCGCGCTCTCAACTCGACCTTCTTTCGTCACCGACGACTGGGGATCGGGTCCTTGCTCGGACCACCCCTCATTTGGATGCTGGTGGTCTACATCGGTTCACTTGCACTGCTGTTCCTCAGCGCGCTGTATCGACTCGATCCGGTCACTCAAAAACCCACGACCGACTTCACCTGGGACAACCTCAGTGCAGCATTTTCTCTCTGGGACGCCAACACACGCGGTGCCGTGTGGCCGTTCGTGCGAACCGTGGGAGTTGCCGTACTCGTCACCGCAATCTGCGCACTGATTGCGCTACCGGTGGCCATGTTCGTAGCCAAGGTGGCTCCCCGCTGGATGCGGCGCGGGCTGATCGTGGCCATGTTGCTCCCACTATGGGCCGGATATCTCGTGAAGGGATACGCGTGGCGGGCGATGGTCTCGCCGTCGGGCGGACGATTCGCCGCTGCCGGAAAGGGTGACGGTGGCTTCTTGGAGAGCATCCTCGGCTGGACTCCCGGATTCGGACGTATTGCCATTGTCATTGCGCTGGTCTATCTCTGGCTCCCGTACATGATCCTGCCGGTCTACGCCGGTATCGAACGGCTTCCCACATCGATCCTCGACGCAGCTGGCGAC
>JBIIKC010000097.1:0-5630 GCA_044233375.1 Ilumatobacteraceae bacterium | reverse complement strand
GGATGGCCTTCCCAGTCCTCCGGCATCAAGATGCGGGTCAGATCGGGGTGGCCTTCGAACGAGATTCCGAACATGTCGAACACTTCTCGTTCCATCGCTTCGGTACCGGGCCACAAGTTGAACGCCGTCGGCATCATCGGGTCGGACTCCGGAACTTGAACGCGAACGCGGATCCGATCTCGTGTCACGATCGAAGTGAGATTCACCACGACTTCGAATCGCTCGGGAGATACGCCCTCGGGCAACGCTCTGCCGGCATGAGTCAGATAGTCGACCGCTGTCAGATCCGAGCACATCGTGAATCCGTCATCGATCAACTTCTTCAACACGCCGATGTACGCCTCTCGACCTGCGTGAAGAACGACTTGACCTCGGGAATCACTGACCGGGCAGCCGTGCATCAGCGGCTGGGCAACCTCGTCTGCCACATCGCTCATGAGCGCGTCCCTGACATCCGAACCGGAGCTGACTGTGACGGCACTTCGGTGATGTGGATATTGGCTCCCGCACCGCTTGCTGCACGACGACGGAGCAGCTCACCGTCTTCGATCTTCTGGTGGAGAGTTTCGATTGCGTGGATCAGAGTTTCCGGTGTCGGAGGGCACCCGGGGGCATAGACGTCGACCGGGACGATCTGGTCGACACCCTGGATGATCGCATAGTTGTTGAACATGCCGCCGCTCGAGGCGCACACACCCATCGAGATGACCCACTTGGGTTCCATCATCTGGTCGTACACCTGTCGCAGAACGGGCGCCATCTTCTGGCTCACCCGGCCAGCAACGATCATGATGTCCGCCTGACGCGGCGATGCACGGAACACTTCCATGCCGAAACGTGCAATGTCGTAATGCGGTCCGCCGGTTCCCATCATTTCGATTGCACAACATGCGAGCCCGAAGGTTGCACCCCAACTCGAACGGCTTCTCGCCCACTTCACCAAGTCTTCGATTCGTGCGGTGACAAAATTGTGATCGAGACCACCGAGTCCGTCATTGAGAACATTCTGGGCGACACTCATGAGTCCACCTCCCGCTTCAGGCTGCCTGATCGCCGTCGACTCGGCCTTCGAGGCCGACGCGGCGGATGGTCGACGAAGATGTGCGTGTCGCTGAAACACCGTCGACGAGACGGCGAGCCTTCTGGATCGGACCCCAGTCGAGAGCACCGCGCGCAATGACGTACACGAATGCCGAGAAGAAGACTGTGCTGAACGCCAACATCTCCCAGAATGCGAAGGCTCCCAATTCACCTCGGGCCACTGCATACGGATAGATGAAGATGATCTCGATGTCGAACATCACGAAGAGCATTGCCACGATGTAGAAACTCACCGGGAAACGTTCCGGGGGTTCGCGACTCGGAACGATCCCGCATTCATACGGGGCTTCCTTGGCCTTGTTCGGCCGATTCGGCGCAAGCAAGGTGGACGCCACGAGACTGAGCGCTCCGAAGAGAGTGGCCAGCACCAGCAGTGCAATGACAGGTAGGTACTGGCCCATGTTTACGCCCCTGCGGGAACGAGCTGACCGGATCTGTTGGCAGCCACGACCTTGTCGCGACGGTGCAACAGCCAGCAGAAGATTCCGAAGATCATCGTCGAGCCGATGGTGATGAACGCTGCCGGCTGACGCTGCGATCCGAGATCACGGATCATCGTCACGTACTGGTGAGGCTGCGTCTCATCGATGACGGGCCGTGCAGGAGCACGACCTGGTTCGATCCGTTGAGGAATCACAGGAGCGATCTCGACCACTGCGTACTTGGGCTTGTGAAAGAAGGCGAAGAAGTCGATTTCGTTTCCGATTTTCGGGTATCGCTCGCCGCCTCGCTGGTACACAGCCACGGCTTCGTACTCACCCGCCGCGTAGATCTCCGCTTCGGCCTGAATGATTTCGTCAGCGGCGGCGATGGCCTGTCCACGACTCTTGTCGTCCTCTGGCAACCTGCGCCATCCATCGGAGACGAGAGCGGCCGAAGCTGCGGCTGCGATTTCAGGTTCGCTCGACCCATCGCTGATGTCGATCGGCGCCTCGATGATCTCTGCGCTCGTCAACTGCTCAGCATCACGGACGATCGTGAAGGGTTCTGCTGGCTGCCAACTGGGCAACTCACCGACGAGACCGATGCCGTACGACCACCAGATCGCACCCATCGATGCCATCCAGCCGAAAAGACCCGCCATTGCGACGAGAAACCCGAGACGCGCCCCGATATTGGTGCCGAGCAACAAGTAAGTGCTGCCACCGAGCGCGACGAAGCCGATGATGACGGTGAGAAGACCGCGGAGTTCGGGCTCCCAACCGATGCTCAGAATTGCGCTCATAGTTCGTTCCGCACGTAGTTCACGATCTCCTGGATCTGCTCTTCGGTCAGCAGCGATCCGAAGCCGGGCATCCGACCGCTTCCTTGACCCTGAATACCGTACTTCGCGCCGTACTTCGATCCCGACTTGATGAAGTCGATCATCTCTTGCTCTGTCGCGAAGTGGCTGTTGGTCGCGCCACCCGTCAAGTTCCAACCGAATGCTCCCGCACCCGTCTGACCCGGCTGTCCCCAACTCCAACCCGGAGTGTGGCAGCGAGCGCAACTGTACGCGCCTGCGGAGAGTTCGAGATTGAACAACGCCTCCCCAACTGACGCATACAGTCCGTCCTCGACAGCCTTCTCGGCGGCGGCCTGAATCTTCTCTTGCTCTTCGGTCGGGAGATGACCGCCTTCACAGCCACGAGCGTCCACACCTTGAATGGAGCAGTTTTCGCGCGGGATCTGGATGCTCTTCATGTATTCGATCAGAGTCTGAATCTGCTGATCGTTCATCGGTCCGCCGCCGCGAACACCCCACGGAGACATCGGTGAGAACGGACGGCCGTACTCGAGGATGAAACGGACTTCGTCCTCGTCGAACCTGTAGAAGACCGTGTTCAGAGCAGGAGCCTTCCATGAAACTGCAGAGACGAGACCCGTCTTCGAATCGGTCACCGTGTACGGCGCCGCACCACCGGTGGCGTTCATGCCGCCGTGGCAACCCGCGCAGTTGAAACCGCCGTCAGCAGTGGACGCGAACAGGTTCGATCCCCACGACACGAAGCGGTTTTCCATGCCGTTGATCGCTCCGGCCTGACGACTCGGTTC
This sequence comes from Ilumatobacteraceae bacterium, assembly GCA_044233375.1. Classification (GTDB taxonomy): domain Bacteria; phylum Actinomycetota; class Acidimicrobiia; order Acidimicrobiales; family Ilumatobacteraceae; genus Casp-actino8. Next base: position 2,495 of record JBIIKC010000097.1, on the reverse strand, counting down.
GGCCAGCCAATACGCAGGGAGACCAATGGTGATCGTGGCGAGAAGGATGACCCCGATGAACTGAACGCGCTGGAGGCGACGTCCTTCGAGTTCCTCGTCGTCGAAATAGGGCTTGCGGTTCGCCGCGAGTTCGATTTCCGACCCGATCTCGGGTCGGCTGGCATTGCGGTTCAGTATCGCGTAGACGACCCATCCGGACATGAAAACGACCGCAAGGACGATTGCGAAGGTTGTTGTTGCGAGGGCGATCATCAGTGGTCTCCTCCGCCGGTGATGCAGTGCGGACCTTCGGCTTCTTGTCCAGTTGTGTTCACACCGATCGCGGGACCGTTGAACACCGCTCCCGTATCCACCACAACGTTTCCATTTGCGATCGAGACACCGAAACGATCCATTCCGCGCGGAGCCGGACCAGCTTTCTTCTCGCCGACTCGGTTGTACTGCGAACCGTGGCACGGACACTCGAACCACTGAGAGCTCTTGCATTCGGGGACGCGACAGCCGAGGTGCGGACACTTCTGGTACAACGCGACCACTCCAGCCTCCATACCGGCGAGAACCGACGGCTGATTGGCATAGGCGGCACGCGCCTTGGGGAGAGCATCAGTCGGGAAAGCCGTGAGCCATGTGCGGGCCTCAGGTTTGTAGACGAAACCCTTTTCGCTGCGGATCTGCACGAGAAGATCGTCGAGGCGACCGACGGTGACCTTCGATCCGAAGCCACCGCCGGCACGCGGCCACAGGAAAGCAACAACGGCAACGCCGAAGGACGCGATGCTTGCGGTCATCATCGTGACCGCCGCACGGTTGAAGAATTGGCGACGTGACACTTCGATGCTCTCGGCATCCGGTGGTGCCCATGCGACTGGCGCCACTTCAGTTGCCTTCGCAAGTGCCTGACTGCGCTCAGTCGTGACTGCCGCCTCGTACGAAGCGCCGGTTGCAGTGGCACTGGACTCGGCTTTGATGGACTTGTCGCGCTGACGCGTCTCCCGTGAGAGGGCTCCCGCGCCGCGCACATCGGAACGGCGTGCAGACGTCACGAGGACGACGACTGCCAGAACCGCAACCACGACGAGGGCGATGATGATTGTTGCTGCAGGTGACATGGGGGTCTTTACCTCACAACTCGAAGAACAGGCCGTCACGCCATGGGAAGACGAAGTTGAACCCGGGGCCTCGGAAGAACGAGCCGATCAGCGTGAGAACCGCCCAGAACATCAGATGCACCGTCATCAGCGACGTTGCGAACTTGCGATCCTCTGGCTTGTTCGACGGGTTCTTGTCGATGTACGGCGCAAGGATCAGAGCGAACAGAGCGATTCCGGGAATGGTCACACCGGCGACCATCGGATGGAACATCGTCAGCAATTCCTGCAGACCGAGGAAGTACCACGGGGCCTTCGAAGGGTTCGGAGTCTGGTTGGGGTTGGCGAGCTGCAGGAGCGGCGCATTCACCCAAACCGAGAAGAAGAACAGGAAAGCCGTGCACGCAAGCGCTGCGACGAACTCGACGGCGAGAAGATGCGGCCACGTGTGCACCTTGTCGACCGGGGTTGCCTTCACGTCCTGAATCGATCCGGACTTGACAACGGTCAGCAGGCGCTGGGTGTGACCTCCGGGTCCGGCGCCGACTGGCACTCCGCCAGCAGGAGCAGCCGAAGCGGCAACCACCGCTCCAACTTTCTCCGCAACAGCGACAGCGCCGCCATCGGAGCCGTCAGCCTTGGCCTTCGCGGCCTTGCTGCGCTCGAGGAGATGAGCCGGGATACGCGAATCGCCAGCGTCTCCAGCCGACTCGGAAGCGCCCTGATCGGCGGCTGCCTTGTCACGGGCAGCCTGCGCCCGCTTCAGAAGGTGTTCGGGAATCTCAGTCATGTCGGTTCACATCCTTTCGAATTGGTCACAGCGGACCGGAGATGCCGCCGTCCTTGCGGACACGCCAGAAGTGGATCGCCATGAAGATCACGATGACGAATGGAAGCATCAGCACGTGGAGCACGTACCAGCGAAGCAGGGTTTCCGATCCGATCTCGACACCACCGAGGAGAACGAATCGAACTTGGGAACCGAACACCGGGGTGTACCCCATCATGTTGGTACCCACGGCCACGGCCCACATGGCCAACTGATCCCATGGGAGCAGGTAGCCCGTGAAGGACAACAGAAGCGTCAAGGTCAACAGCACGACGCCGATCACCCAGTTGAACTCCCGCGGAGCTTTGTAGGCGCCGTGGTAGAACACGCGCGCCATGTGCAAGAAAACGGAGAGCACCATCAGGTGCGCTCCCCATCTGTGCATGTTTCTCACAAGTAATCCGAAGGCCACCGACGTCTGCAAACTGCTGATGTCGTTCCAAGCAGCAGTTGCCTCGGGTCTGTAGAAGAACATCAAAAAGATGCCGGTGACCGTCAGCAGGATGAACAAGAAGAAGCTGAGTCCGCCGAGGCACAGCGTGTAGCTGACCTTCACCGCGTGACGCTTCACCTTCACC